>NZ_BCUY01000027.1 GCF_001591465.1 Cytobacillus firmus NBRC 15306 | reverse complement strand
CCGGCAATCTTCATTATCTGCCGAAGGAGCGCACCCGCTTCCTATCTGCCAATTTGCGCACCTGTTTCCCCGAAACAGCCGCTTTTTTTGGCGCATACAGCAATGCAGTCAGGTTCCCGGCAATGACAAAAAGGGCAAGGGCCAGCCAGCTGATGGCAAAAATCCCTTCAGTTCCTCCATTAAATACACCCATTCTTGGAGCTGCATAATAAAGCATCAAGCCGCACAGCAGCAGGCACAGCAAATATCGGTTTTTGTTCAATTTCGCTTCCTCCTTTATCCTGTCCTCCCTAAAATGTATGCGGACAGGCTGGGAAAATGATTCGAATTTAGTTATAAAAAACAAACGCAGCCTCCATTAGAAGCTGCGTTTTCATATTACAATTCGATTGTTTCCCCTGCTTCGAGAACCTGCCCGACCCCATCTTCGAGCATGCTGATGAATTTATGGGGATCCTGCCTGATTGGCGGAAATGTGTTGAAGTGAATAGGAACAACCTTTTTGGCACCAAGGAGTTCTGCTGCGTATGCTGCATCATCCGGCCCCATTGTAAAATTGTCTCCAATCGGCAGAAATGCCAAATCGATCGGATGGCGGTCGCCAATTAGCTTCATATCAGAGAAAAGTCCGGTATCTCCTGCATGATAAATGGTTTTTCCTTCTAATGTGATGAGCACACCGGCAGGCATTCCCAGGTAGATGATTTCCTGATTTTCCGTCTCGAGGCCTGTTCCATGAAATGCAGGTGTCAGCTTGACTCTTCCAAAGTCAAAATCATATCCGCCGCCGATCGACATTCCATGCGCTTTTACTCCCTGCCACTCAAGATAGGTGGCAAGCTCAAAGTTGGCAATGACAAGAGAATCATTGCGCTTTGCCAGTTCAATCGTGTCCCCAAGATGGTCACCATGTCCATGGGTGACAATGATAACATCTGGCTTCTGATCCTCAGCTTTTAAGTCTGTTAAATCATTCCCGGTAATAAAAGGATCTATTAAGATGGTTTTGCCCTGTGATTCGATTTTCACTACTGCATGGCCATGAAATGATACTTTCAATTTTATGCTCCTCTCAAATTTAAAGTTATGTATGTTACTTCAACAGAAATCAAGTTATTCCTGCTCCATTTTTAATATATACCCGAATTGGCAATGTTTAAAAAGTTTACAATATCGTATTTAGTTGCTACTCTCAAAGTATCAGTACATAAGGAGGTTCACTATGAATAACAGATTGCAGAAACTGTCACAGTGGATGAAGGAAAAAGATATACAAGTCACTTTTGTAACATCACCGGATAATATATTTTATTTAAGCGGCTTTTTAAGCGACCCACATGAACGCTTGCTTGGATTGGCTGTTTTCCAGGAAGAAGAGCCATTCCTCGTATGTCCGGCCATGGAAAAAGAACATGCCAAAAAGGCCGGCTGGAGCCATGAAATTATTGGCTACAGCGATATTCAGAACCCTTGGGAATTTATCCAGACATCCATACAAAAAAGAATCGGAAAAGTAAATAAAACAGCAATCGAAAAAGAGCATATGAATGTGGAGCGCTATGAAGCAATCACCGCCCTGTTCAGCGGTGCATCATTCGTTTCGGCAGAAGAAAAACTTCGTCAGCTTCGTATGGTTAAAGATGAAAAAGAATTGGAAACCATCCGCGAAGCTTGTGCGCTCGCCGATTTCGCCATTGAAACAGGCTGTGCCGAGATCCAGGAAGGAAAAACGGAACTGGATGTTCTGGCTGCTGTAGAGTACGCATTAAAGAAAAAAGGCGTTAATGAAATGTCTTTTTCTACCATGGTCCTGACGGGTGCTAACGGAGCTTCCCCTCACGGCACACCAGGAATGACGAAGATTCAGAAAGGGGACTTAGTCCTGTTTGACCTCGGAGTTGTCTGGAATGGCTACTGCTCAGATATTACAAGAACTGTAGCGTACGGTGATATCGGTGATAAACAGAAAGAAATTTATGATACGGTCTTAAAAGCTCAGCTTGCAGCGGTGGAAGCGAGCAAGCCGGGAGTCACTTGCGCAGATATTGACCTGACAGCAAGAAACCTGATAGCAGAAGCCGGATACGGCGACTATTTCCCGCATCGATTGGGCCATGGGCTGGGTGTGAGCGTGCATGAGTACCCTTCATTAACAGAAACAAACCCGCTTTTGCTTGAAGAAGGTATGGTCTTCACCATCGAACCGGGTATCTATGTCCCAGGTGTTGCCGGAGTGAGGATTGAAGATGACCTTGCTGTAACAGCAGACGGAGTAGAAGTTTTGACGAAGTTCCCGAAAGAACTTCAGATTATTAAATAGAGACTTGAACAAATTCCACAGAAAATCCGGAGCTAACCTGCCCCGGATTTTTCATATAAATTCTGCATTTAGATCAGTGTGTCGCCGATAAGCGGGCGCCTTCCGCTTTTCCTAATGCTGTTCTAATTGTGTTCTCGTATCTGAATAGTCAAGGCTATGGGCCTCAGCAACCGCCTTGTATGTCACGCAGCCATTTAATGTATTGACTCCCTTTAATAAAGCCTCATTATCCAGACATGCCTTTTTGCAGCCTTTATTTGCTATTTGAACTGCATAAGGTACCGTCACGTTTGTCAGTGCAATAGTTGATGTTCTCGGAACTGCCCCCGGCATATTAGCTACCGCATAATGAACGACGCCATGTTTTTCATATGTGGGGTGGTCATGGGTAGTAATTCGATCAGTTGTTTCAAAAATCCCTCCCTGATCAATGGCGATATCCACGATAACAGAACCCGGGCTCATCGTTTTGATCATTTCCTCCGTCACAAGCTTAGGAGCTTTTGCACCCGGAATCAGTACAGCTCCAATGACAAGGTCTGAATCCTTAACAGCTTCAGCGATATTATAAGGATTTGAGATTAAAGTTGTTACCTCTCTTCCAAAGATATCATCAAGCTGCCGAAGGCGATCTGGATTCAAATCGATCATAGTCACCTTGGCACCAAGACCAATTGCCATTTTTGCCGCATTGGTTCCAGCAACCCCGCCGCCGATTATAGTAACATTCCCACGCTGCACACCCGGGACACCCGATAGCAGAATTCCCTTCCCTCCATGTATTTTTTCAAGGAACTGTGCTCCTACCTGAGCTGCCATTCTTCCGGCTACTTCACTCATTGGAGTCAATAGAGGCAAAGTCCGGTTAGGAAGCTGGACTGTTTCATAAGCAATGCCCGCAACCTTATTATTTATTAAAGCACTTGTCAAATCAGGTTCAGCAGCCAGATGCAAATATGTAAAGAGAATTAACCCTTCCCGAAAATACATATATTCGCTCTGTATCGGCTCCTTTACCTTCATTACCATTTCCATGGCCCATGCCTCTTCTGCTGTCTGAACAATATGTGCGCCTGCACTCATATAGTCTCTATCAGAAAAGCCAGATCCGATTCCGGCACCCGTTTCTATATAAACTTCATGGCCAAATTGGATAAGATTCATAACACCTGCAGGAGTCATGGCAACCCTGTTTTCATTGTTTTTTACTTCCTTTGGAACTCCGATACGCATTCCGCATACCTCCGTATTTTTAGTGATATCGCTATTAACTTTATATGGCTGGGTTAGGGAAAAGTATACAATTCCTTCGCCTATTTTTCTCCTTCCATACCGCATATAAAAAGCTCTCATTCATTTATGAGAGCTTGCTTTCTTATTGCAGATTGCCTTCATTCCGCTCGTGAGCCTCCATGTCAAACTCGGCATTGGGCTGATCAATAACACCGCTGTTATAAGCATTCATGATTTGTGCGCTAACTTCATTGGCACCCTGCTCATCAAAAAAATATCCGGATTCTGCTTTTGGTTCTCTCTTTTCCAACTTCATCTGCTCCTTTTCATAAATTTTATCAGCCTTACTATTGTTCGATTTTTTGTTACAGATATTCAGTTTTTATAGATGTATAATATAGGTAAAGGAGGAGATTCAAATGGGCATGAAGTATAAAAACATATTAGTCGCTGTAGATGGTTCAACTGAAGCAGAATGGGCTTTTAAAAAGGCAATTGAAATTGCCAAGCGCAATAACGCTTCCCTGGTATTGGCACATATCATTGATACTCGCACGTTTGCCACTGTTGAAGCCTATGACCGCACGATTGCAGAAAGAGCTGACCGTTTCGCAACAGAATTAATGGAAAAATAC
Organism: Cytobacillus firmus NBRC 15306; assembly: GCF_001591465.1. GTDB lineage: Bacteria > Bacillota > Bacilli > Bacillales > Cytobacillaceae > Cytobacillus > Cytobacillus firmus. The sequence continues at coordinate 39,017 of NZ_BCUY01000027.1, read as the reverse complement.
AAAAGAACGGCTATGGATGCAGGCATCGAGAATGTAACATATGAAGTTGACTATGGTTCTCCTAAAGTGAAAGTTCCAAAGGATATTGCCAGAAAGCACAATGTTGACCTCATCATTTGCGGTGCAACAGGCATGAACGCGGTTGAACGTTTCATCATCGGCAGTGTATCTGAACATATTACCCGCTATGCCCGCTGTGATGTCCTCGTAGTCAGAACGGATAAAGAAGAAGAATAGAAAAAATGGCGCTGTTTGCTGCAGCGCCATTTTTCTATTATTTATTGGCAAACTCTTTAGTGCCGAGGAATTCCTTCGCTTTTTCAATCGAGATGCTTACTTGTTTGAATCCTGTTCCGCCTGCACTATTTCTTCTTTTGACAGCTGTATATGGATCCAGCACTTCATAAATATCTTCTTCGAACAATGGATGGGCATTCTTGAAATCATCAAGCGGCAAACCTCCAAGGAAGCATCCCTTCTGTACACAGACAAGGACCAATTTCCCAACGATCTCATGTGCTTCTCTGAATGGAATGCCTTTATCAGACAGATAATCCGCCAGTTCAGTAGCATTGGAAAAATCATTTTTAGTAGCCTTTTCCATCTGCTCTGATTTAACCTTCATGGTGCGGATCATTCCTGCAAAGATTTTCAGTGAACCTGTGACTGTCTTTACAGTATCAAACATCCCTTCCTTATCTTCCTGCATATCTTTATTATAAGCTAGCGGCAGACCCTTTAGTACTGTCAAGAGACCCATGAGGTTACCGTATACACGACCCGTTTTACCGCGGATGAGTTCCGCCATATCCGGATTCTTCTTTTGCGGCATAATGCTGCTGCCAGTTGCAAAGCTGTCGTCCAGTTCAATGAATTGAAACTCCTGGCTTGACCAAAGGATGAATTCTTCACTTAAACGTGACAGATGCATCATCAGGATTGAGCTTGAGGATAAAAACTCAATAATAAAGTCTCTGTCACTGACTGCATCCAGGCTGTTTTCATAGATGCCTTCAAATCCGAGAAGTTCAGCAGTATACTCACGGTCGATTGGGAAAGTGGTTCCAGCCAGAGCCCCTGCTCCAAGAGGAGATAGATTGATTCTTTTTAAGCTTTCAGAAAATCGCTCTTTGTCTCTTTCAAGCATCCAGAAATAAGCCATTAGATGGTGGCCGAAAGAGATTGGCTGTGCCCGCTGCAGATGCGTATAGCCCGGCATGATGGTTTCCACATTATTTTCAGCCTGGATGATTAACTCTTCCTGCATTTCCTGAATCAATTCAACAATATGCTCCACCTGCTTGCGGAGATATAAATGCATGTCTGTTGCCACCTGGTCATTTCGGCTCCTTGCGGTATGAAGTTTGCCGCCGACAGGTCCCGTCAGTTCAGTCAAATGGCTCTCGAGATTTAAATGAATATCTTCTAGCTTTACTGAGTAATCCAGTCCATCCTTGGCTGCTTTCTCTTTTAGCTGCTGAAGGCCTGTTTTGATTTTTTCTGCTTCTTTCTCAGTAATAATTCCTGTTTTAGAAAGCATGGAAACGTGGGCCATGCTTCCTTCGATATCTTCCATAACCAATTCCTGGTCAAACGAAATTGATGCTCCGAATTCATCTACCCATTCTTCAGCAGATTTTGTGAATCTGCCTCCCCATAGCTTTTTCACACTGTCACCTTCTTGCTGTTTTGAACAATGCTCTGCACTTTTGTCGGCAGCCCCCATAGTTTAATAAAGCCAACTGCCGCATTATGATCAAATTCATCATCTGAAGTATATGTTGCTAAATTTTCGTCGTATAGGGAATAAGGAGATTTTCTTCCTTCAACAATTGCATGGCCTTTAAAGAGCTTTACTCTGACTGTTCCTGTTACAAATGTTTGTGTTTCTTTCAGGAAAGCCGATAACGCATTGTTAAGCTGAGAGAACCACAATCCTTCATATATAAGTTCAGCCACTTTTTTCTCAATAACCGGTTTAAAGTGGGCCATTTCTTTAACCATCGTTAAGTCCTCAAGCTCTTTATGGGCTTTCAGAAGTGTCATCGCACCCGGGCACTCGTATACTTCACGGGATTTGATGCCGACAAGGCGATTTTCCACATGGTCGATACGCCCAACCCCATGCTTGCCTGCGAGCTCATTCAGTTCGGCAATAAGTTCGGAAAGCTTCATGCTATTGCCATTCAAGCTGACTGGGACACCCTTTTCAAAACCGATTTCAACCGTATCAGGTGTATCAGGAGCTTTTTCAAGAGAAACGGTAAGATCGTATGCATCTTCCGGAGGAGCAGCCCATGGATCTTCCAGAACTCCGCACTCATTGCTTCTGCCCCATAAGTTTTGATCAATGCTGTATGGAGAATCCAGGTTAATTGGGATAGGTATATTGTTTTGTTTTGCATATTCAATTTCTTCCTCACGTGACCAGCTCCATTCACGAACCGGAGCTAACACCTGAAGATCAGGGTTTAGAGCCTGAATTGCCACTTCAAAACGAACCTGGTCATTTCCTTTGCCGGTACATCCATGCGCGACTGCTACTGCACCTTCTTTTTCTGCTACTTCAACAAGCTTTTTGGCGATCAGCGGGCGTGAAAGAGCAGAGATCAATGGATACTTATTTTCGTATAAAGCATGTGCCTGCAGCGCTATTAATGCATATTCATTAGCAAATTCTTCTTTTGCATCAATCACATAGGATTGTATTGCTCCAACAGTTAAAGCTTTTTTCTGGATAAAGTTCAGATCTTTTCCTTCCCCAACGTCAAGGCAGCAGGCAACAACTGCATAACCTTGATCCTGCAGCCATTTAACCGCAACTGATGTGTCCAAACCGCCTGAGTATGCAAGAACTACTTTATTTTGAGACATATATATTTCCTCCTTGGATTATACGTATAAATATACAATCAAATTATGTTTTTATTCATTTATTATTCTCTTACTTTAACAACCTTTTCTTTAAAAATCAATACTTATTCTTAAAAATGTATAAAAATAAATATAATTTTTCCAATAAAAAAAGGCAAAAGCTCTGTTTTGGCTTTTGCCTGCAATAGTTTAGTGATTTAATGCTTCATAAACCGCTGAAATTACACTTCCATATTGACTGATACTGTATGTGTCACCTTGAAACTTATGCGGATCTTTTAATGGATCGATGACAGGAGAATGTTTTTTATTTGTCAGGAGAGCGATTGCTAAATTATTTTCTCGGTCTATCACCGTTACTGTTCCTGTCCAGCCGGTATGCCCGAATACTTCTTTCCCGGCATACTCGCTGAACATCCACTCCATACTTGAATCTCCATTCAAACGCCATCCTAACCCATATGTAGGATTCATATCATAAGGTTCTACAAATTTATCAATTGTTTGTTTATCAAATAACTTTATATTTCCATAGCCCCCATCATTAAGCATCACCTGCATCAGGACAGCAAGATCTGAAGTCGTGGAAAAGAGACCTGCATGCCCGGATATTCCATCCATTGAATAAAAGGACTTCTCATCATGAACCTCTCCCTGGAGGGTATAGGTCCGGATATTAGGAAATGAAATGACGCCATCCCTTGTGTTGCCGTGAAGTTCAGTTGCAGCGAAATCCTTTTCTTTGAATCCCTTGAGGAGAGGATTAAATAAAGTATGCTTTAACCCTAAAGGCTTATAAATATGATTCTCAGTATAACGGTCAAGCTGTTCTCCAGTTATTTTTTCAATAATAAATCCAAGCAGCATATAGTCAATGTCACTGTAAACCTGTTTGGTGCCAGGTTCATACTGAAGGGGAGTTTTTAAAATCATGGAAAGCGTTTTACTGCGTTCCTGGGAATACAATTCTCCCGCCCTTTCAGGATTATGATAATGGATGCTTGAAGGAAATCCGGCAGTATGGTGGAGCAAGTCGATGATCCGGAGTTCACCTTTCCCTTTTATTTCATCGTCCGCTGAATCTTTAAATTCAGGAAAATAATGCTGGATTTTTTCTTCAAGATTGATCTTTCCTTCACTGACAAGATACTGCAGTGAAAAGTTAACGGCATACATTTTCGTGTTTGAGGCTAAATCAAACATGGTTTTTGTCTTCATTTTCTGCGGGTGATTTAACGGATCAGATCCATCAAAGACTTTGGCTGAACCATATGCGGAGTTTTTAACAATCTTGCCATCTTTAATTACGACTAAAGCTGCACCCGGAAAACCATTTTCTATTTCTTCCTCGATCATCTTATCGACCTCTCTGAGCTTTTTGGAAGAAAAGCCTGCATCCTCGGGACGATTTGCTTTTGACAAGGTTGGATATTCTAATGGTTTTTTATGCTTAAATACTTGCTCTTCTGAGCTGCTGTTTCCTGTTCTGCCCAATTCCTCTCCCACGGCTGCAGCGGGGTAAGGCAAAAGCAAACCCACCACCAGGCCTAATACTGTTAAGTGCGCTATAAATCTTTTCATATTCTCCCCCAATTATTTGTTTTAATATTCTTAATAGTCAATATACTATCGATATCTATTAAAGCTGTAAACCAATACCTTAGCCTTTCTATTAAATCAGTACTTGTGAACCAAGTTCATCTATCTTCATATTAGTTCCATAGTAGTATCTGCAGAAAACGATTGAATACTAAAACAACCATGCACCGAAAACATCTTTATAGTAAAATAAAAACAAGATTATTGTTTGGGGGATTCATAATGGAGGAGCATTTTTCACATAATGGCCGTCTTGGCATTCCTATACCCGCTTTTGACCGGGAATGGGATGAATATTCACCAAAAACACAGCAGATGATTTTGTTTCAATGGGAAAAAATAAGAGGCAGGATTCCTGACCGCATTGCCGAGCTTGAGGCGGATATTAACAGGAAACAGTCTGAGCTGTCAGATGAGGGCAATTTTGAAAGATCATGCAGACTCAACAGTGAAATTTCAGAACTGGCATCCGTTATAAATGATTTGTGGCTATGGTATCGAACGAATCAGGATATTTCAGGGAAGATGCATTCATAAAAAAACCTTTCCGCAGCGGAAAGGTTTTTGGCCTCTTATAAATCTTTTCTTAGTTCCCTGACGATATGCCCGAGTTCAGGCAGAATCAGCTTATTCATCGCAAGGCGGACTGCCCCTGATGATCCCGGTGTTGAGAAAACTGCTTTATTTTGCACTGTGCCTGCAGCAGCCCGTGAAAGAATGGCCGCAGACCCGATATCTTCAGTGTAGCTCAGCATCCTGAACAATTCGCCGAATCCATCAATTTCTTTATCAAATAATTGTCTCACCGTCTCGATCGTCACGTCCCTGAGGGCTATACCTGTGCCTCCATTCGTTAGCACAGCGTCAATCCCGGGGTTTTCACAGCCTTTTAATACAGCCTGTCGAATGAGAGTTTTTTCATCCTTGACGATTTCATAGTCAGCTATAATATGCCCTGCCTCTTCAAGCAGCTGAATCATCAGCTTTCCGCTTTTATCCGTTTCTTCATCTCTCGTATCACTCACGGTGATCACTTTGCATCTAACTTCTTTTGGCGCTTCTTTTTTATGCTCTAATGTACTCACTTGGCACCACCTTTACTTAAAGATCCTATTTATCCTTGAGTTCACTGCTGATCATTCTTTCTATGCAGATATCTCATCTGGTAATATTTATGGGCAAATTCTGTTACTTTTCTTGTCAGCTGGTAATTGGTCCCTGCTCCAATAGCCATGCTGATAAAAGGAATACCCTGAATCGATTTTCTGCGGAAAAAGAAAATAGCCATTCCTTTAAAAAGCTGTTTCATTGGCTGCTCAATCCAGGTGATATCAGTCAACTCTTCTTTTCCTTCATAAAAATAGAATTCTTCCTGATTCTTCAGCTCATTCATTAATTCTTCCCAAGCACTGCCCTGCATGCGCGGCGGCAGTGTGGCTGCGTGAAAAACCTTAAGAGAGCTCATCATTTCGAATGGAGTATTAACCTCAAAACCATAGGTCATGGCAATCAGCTGTACGGCACGAAGATTAATAACCGCCATTGCAGGAATATCTGCCCCCAGCATGAGAGAGCTGCCTGACCCCGCAATGCCGCCCTGTGCAAAAGAATAAAGACGATGCCGGGCAATTTGCTGCTGAGCTATGTATTGAAGCTGGTCGATATTTAATTGCTTTAGATCTTCGATCGTCTCGATATCAGAATGAAATACACGTCCTGCCGTCAAAATTCGCTCTTTCGCATCCATTTGAAGCTGTGAACCCTGAATAAGCGCATGAAGATGAAACAGCCAGCTATCCATTGCCGAAAAAAATTGCTGCTGGACTTCTTCTGGCAACAGTGAAAAAGACCCCTCCAATGATTTATCATAAACCATTTCCAAATCATTGGGCTCATAACTCAACAGCTTGTTTTCCCACTCCTGAATACCTGCCAAAACGCTTTCTTCCCGTTCGTTCAATGGCATCGCAATTCCTCCCAAAAACAATTTTTCTTGGACTCAGTATAGCATAAGTTGGATGGGGAATTCCTCTCTCCAAGTGGTGGGCAATAAATCCCGATAAAGTGAAACTTCAATCAGTGGGGTTTTCCTTAGCCTCCTTTGATTCCTCTGAGTCTTGGAGTGGGGCCTTACTGCCCGTTAGACTGCGATAAAAAAAAGACAAGAGCGTTAAGCCCTTGCCTTGTTATGAATACTATTTTGCCAATCTCACAACATCACGTGCAATCATAACTTCCTCATTGGTCGGGATAATCATGACTTTAACTGGTGAATGAGGGTAGTTGATGAATGCTTCTTCACCGCGCACTTTGTTTAATGCGGGATCCCAGTAAACGCCCATGAATTCCAGTCCCTGAAGAACGCGTTCACGGATGACATCACTGTTTTCACCGATTCCGGCTGTGAAAATGATAGCATCTACGCCATACATGCGGGAAGCATAGGATCCGATATATTTATGGATTCTGTTTGCGAATACTTCAAGAGCCAATTCTGCTCTTTCATTTCCTTCGACAGCTTGAATTTCAATGTCGCGAAGATCACTGGAGAAGCCGGAAACACCAAGCATTCCGCTCTTTTTATTAAGAACATCAAGAACTTCATCTGCATTCAAGCCTGTCTTTTCCATAATGAATGGAATAAGAGCAGGGTCAAGATTACCTGATCGCGTTCCCATTGTAACACCCGCTAATGGAGTGAAGCCCATTGATGTATCGATTGACTTTCCGCCTTCAATAGCTGTAATGCTTGCTCCATTTCCTAAGTGACAGGAGATGAGCCGAAGCTGATCAAGGGGACGGCCAAGCATTTCTGCTGCACGCTCTGATACATATTTATGGGAAGTGCCATGGAACCCATACTTGCGAATGCCATATTTCTCATAATACTCATATGGCAAGCTATATAGGAAGGAGCTTTCAGGCATTGTCTGATGGAACGCAGTATCGAATACTGCCACTGCAGGCACATTTGGAAGAACCTGCTGGAATGCCTTGATTCCCGTAATATTAGCCGGGTTGTGAAGGGGTGCAAGCTCAGATAGTTCATCTATTTTTGCAAGCACTTCATCCGTAATGACTACAGAGTCATTGAAAGCCTCACCGCCGTGAACAACACGATGGCCAATGCCTTCGATTTCATCAAGAGATTTAATGATCCCCAGATTTGTTAATTTGTCCAGAAGGATTTTAACTGCTACTGCATGATCTGGTATATCTGTTACTTCCTTGATTTTTTCGCCATTTACAGAAATATTGAAGACTGCGTTATCCAGCCCAATACGCTCGATTAAGCCTTTTGTAATAACTTCTTCACTCGGCATGTCAAATAATTGAAATTTTAATGAAGAACTGCCGGCGTTAATTGCAATGATTTTTGCCATAAAGCTACCGCTCCTTTAGAAGATGTTTCAAAGGGACTGATCTGTCACTTTAAACCCATACTTTTATATAACAATGTGTGATAAGGCGATATAAAGTAATACAACTTTATTTTGTGCATCGGACACAATTAATATCTCTCAATTTTCCATTTAAACACTGTATGCAAAACATTTCAAGAAGCACCTTGCAATGATATCGTTTTCATGTTAAATTAAATATTTTCTGATACTTCCTTATATTTATTCATTTAAAAAGAAGCCGGCAAATGCTCAGCTTCTTTTTCGTTTATCCTTATTTGCTTTCTTTAAACCAGACATCAATTTTCTTGAGGATTTTTTCGGCTTCTGCTGTTTTGGATAAGCTTGGCAAGTTGACCAGGAGAGCCTGCTTAGGGGGAGTGACTCCTTCCCCTTTCTTCTGAAGGATGAATATGCTTTTGGCCGCTTTTTCATTTTTGAACATGGTGAGCGGCAGCTGTATCAATCCTTGAATGTAGGCATTTTCCTTAATGAATTCATGCAGCTTAGGAGCCTGATCACTTTCGAAAATACCATTTGGTATAATAAAAAATAAATAGCCGCCGGCTTTCACATGACTCATGCTCTGCTCAATAAATAAGTGATGAGAATAGGAATGCCCCTCATCCGCTTTTAGCTTATACTCGGCTGAACGGACATCATTCGGATAATACCCGACAGGCAAATCACTTACTACCGCATCAGCAGATTCGATAAACAGCGGTTCAAGGCTATCCTGGTTGAAGAATTGAATAGGGTGCTCCTGTAAATTGGCATTAATATAAGCAAGCTTGATCAATAAGTCATCAATCTCAATCCCGGTTGCCTCAATCACTTTACCGCTTTGGTGATTCATAACGGTAGTCAATAAATTTCCTGTTCCTACTGCAGGGTCCAGCAGGCGGAAACTTTTTTCCTGAATGAACTTTTCGACAAGATACCCCATCAGCATTCCCACTGCATCAGGAGTCATTTGATGATTGGGCTGCACATTTTCTTTCATGCCTTTTAATATCGCAAGCTGAAAGGATTTTCTGATTTCTTCTTTTGTGCAGCCGCTTAAGTCAATGGATTCATAACTCTTCCTGAGCCTTTTGACTGTTAATTCACTGAGCTCATCCTGAAGAATACTTTCATGAAATAAATTCTCTCCTGTTTCAGCAAGAGCTTCTAAGTATGTACAATGCAGTTCATCCTGCATAATAACAGCCGTTTCGTTTAAAATCGTAAATAAATCCTCAACCGGAGTTATTTTCACAGCATATTCCTCCCGTCCTTATTCTTTTTCCTATTTTAACGGGCTTTTGGTTCATTCACAAGTTTGGTGCTGAGGAACAAAAAAATTAAAGCCCCGGAACAAATCCGGAGCTTCCAATTTTCTATATCATTTCGCTTGTTTAGCAGCTTCCACTGCTGATTCATAGTTTGGATGATCTGTTGCTTCACTAACATATTCTGCATATGTTACAGTGTCGTTCGAATCGACAACAAAAACGGCACGAGCCAATAGACGAAGTTCCTGGATGGCTACCCCATAAGCTTTTCCGAAAGACAGGTTACGGTGATCGGAAACAGTTTGAACATTTTCAATGCCTGCTGCTGCACACCAGCGCTTTTGAGCAAACGGAAGATCTACGCTTACAGTAAGAATTTTAACATTATCAAGCTTGGAAGCTTCTTCGTTAAAACGGCGTGTCTGTGCATCACAAACGCCCGTGTCGATAGAAGGAACTACGCTGATTAGACGTACTTGCCCTTTTGAATCAGCAAGTGTAACTTCAGATAGGTCATTTGCCAGTACCTTGAATTCAGGAGCTTTATCTCCTACTCTTACTTCATTGCCCAGCAATGTTACAGGATTTCCTTTGAACGTAATTGATGCCATTTAAATCGTCCTCCTTAATCACTTATGTACAGTGTAAATCATATCTTTTCAGAATCTTTTTTGCAATTAATAAGGATACATTCCAAGAAAAAAGTTAACTCTCCATAGGAAAGTTAACTTCCTTCTCCTCTTAGATATCAAGATCCTGTTTAGGCCTGTTGTACTCGTCACTGTTTTCCTGCTGGTTTTGGCCTTGCTGGCCGCCGGAGCCGTTTTCTTTCTTATTAAACATCTGCTGAATTTTATCTACAGCCTGCGGGGCAAGGTCAAGAATTTTCTCATACAAATGAGTGCTTTCATCAAGATGAACCATTTTCACCCCTTGGGAATTGACAATCAAAAAGGCGATTGGTGTGATGGAGACACCGCCTCCGCTCCCCCCGCCAAATGGGTGGCCCTTTTCCTCACCTGATTGTCCATCAAGCATAAATTCGCTTCCTCCTGCTGCAAAGCCAAAGCCAACTTTTGAAACGGTTAAAATCACACTGCCATCAGGGGTTTCTACTGGATCCCCGATTATCGTGTTAACATCAATCATCTCTTTCAGGTTTTCCATGGCAGTTGTCATAAGCCCTTGAATAGGATGGTCAGACATTCATTGCTCCTCCTCTTTTAGACAGTTTTAGTCCCATCATCAGATAAGGCAGAAAGCGGCTTTGTCCTGAAGTCCGGCCGTCCGCCTTTCCAATATTTGATCAGTTTAATTCCTGCTAACATAGCATGCCCGACCCGAAAATGAATCATACATGAAATGGCTGTTTGTGAAACGGAAAATTGAAAATGGGGAGTAACTGTGATGCTGGGAGGCGTTTTCAGTATCATATAATGACTTATTATTCCTAGAATGCTCCCTTTTATTGCCCAGAGAGCCCCGGTGATCATCCCCGTATGGGCTGCATCCCCAAGGCCTGCAAAAGTATGCCATTCAAGATTCCTGATGGTTACACGCTTTAGAAATTTCCGTATTATTTTGTGGAGGTTCACGACATGATTAAGCATAGTTTTCATGTCATGTAAACCATTAACAAGATCAGCCGCAGAGAATTGCTTTGTATCTTTGCCGGATGGATTTTCCTGTGGTCCTGCTGCCGTCTTATCCTTTACGACAATTGTTGGCGAGTTATCATCAACCTTTATCAGCGGGACTTCAATTTTGTATCGGATCAGCCCAAGCCAGGCTTTCAAATGGATTTTCAAATAATCATTATCATTTCCATGGTAAAAATGAAAATATATCTTTAGCTTTGTTATCATAACTAGAATTAAAAGAAGTATGAGGGCAATTACAGCAATCAGGAGCCACTTCACTATTTTTCACACCCTTTCAGCTTTGTATTATGCCCAACTGAAAAAAAATAAACCTGCCACCAGGCGGTGACAGGCTTCCATTTCTCCATTAAATGACTTGTTCATTTTGCCTTTCGTGAACAACAGATGTATCTGCAAAAAGATCATGCAGTCCCTGTTTCTTCGGCAGGAAGGCTACAATGACATAGCCTATAAAAATGCTCACTGATATAAAACGGCCGATCCATTCACGGAACAAAATTGTGCCCCATGTCAGCTTTTCCCCTTTAAGATCTACTACTCTTAAACCAAATACCATTTTCCCGAGCGTCTGGCCAAAAAACTTTGTCATCAGTACAAAATAAGCGTAAAACGTAATGGCAGTTGCTATGGAAATCGGAGCAAACAAATTGCTTTCATGCAAAGGAATATCCAATGCTCTAAAGATAGGATTGATCAATATCCGGTCTACACTGCCAACCACAGCCAAATCTAAAAGATAAGCCCAAAATCTCATCCAGAAACCGGCAAACCTGATAGGTGCCGGAGCTTTTTGAATGGGGAGGGTTTCTGCCTGTGTGACCGTTTCCTTACCAGCCTGATCCTCTTCATCAAAGGCTGACTCGCTCTCGCCTTCATCCTGCCTTAAATCAGGATGGGCAAGCTCTCTTTCATTCGGATCATTTGAAGTCATCTTTTCTCCCCCTCCCTATTCAGCATAAAGATACATTAAACGCGGTGAGTTTGGCTGTGATAACAACTTCATCACTCCTGCCATTTCCAGATCATCACCCATGATTTTTCGCGCTCCCATGCTGAACATGGAGCCGAACCCGAAATTCTCAGTATACTTTACAACCTGCGCACCATTTAATTTATGGTCTTTCTTTAATTGTTCAATAACATCATCGTCATAGCCAAAACCATCAATAAGATTCAATTCTTTCGCCTGCCGCCCGTCATAAATGCGGCCGTCCGCAATTTCCTTCACCTGTGCCTCAGTTAATCCGCGGCCTTCCGAAATAACTTTAACAAATCCCTCATATGAATTATTAATCATGGATTGAAGGATTTTTCTTTCCTCATCCGTCATCTCCCTGGTAGGGCTCATGATATCTTTAAATGGACCGCTTTTAATCGTAACGAACTCGACACCATATTTTTCAGCAAGCCCGGCATAATTATAGCCCTGCATGATAACACCCAGAGAACCGGTCAATGTCTCGGGACTGGCAAAAATCTTGTCAGCCGGAGCGGAAATATAATAGCCTCCTGATGCAGCCATTGATCCCATTGATATGTATACCGGCTTCTTTGTTTCTTTTTGGATTTCAATAATCTTATCATGTATTTCGGCGCTTTCCACTACCCCTCCGCCTGGGGTATTAACCTTAATGACTATCGCCTTTACTGTACTGTCTTCTTTTACATAGTCAAGATTATCCATGAATCCTTTGTGATTATATCCCGGGCTTACAAATAAAGAAGCTGCATCACCCGTATCCTGAATCACTCCATTCACATCCAGCACGGCAATCTTTTTCTGTGCATTTCCCTCTTCAATGACTTCTTCCAAAAATGCTTCATTGCCTCCTGCAAACAGTTCATTTACCGAGCTTTCAAAATCCGTAAATGCAAATGCAGTCACAAAATTCAGCACAACGGAAAATACAAACAGACCTGCTGCTATTCCCAGAGCAGCCCAACGTTTTCCATTCATTAAGAAATCCTCCTTTTATTATGCTTCCACCTATAACATAACCAGCCGCCATGCTTGACTGATTATGATTACCGGAAAACCTATTTGTCACATATTCTTCATACGTATAAAACTTTAAAAATGTTTCAAAAAAAGGTAAACTGAATTCAACATCCATAATCATAGCAAAATTTGAATTATTTAGGAAAGAAAATCATCAAGACATTTTTTAAACTGAAATTTCATAACTTTCTTACTGCTTGGAGGAATGAATATGCCTGAAAGACGCAATATATACTTTTATCACAAAAAAGATGAAGAAACGATGGAAAAAGTAGCACCTCTTTACAGCCTGGCTGAGGAGCATGCCTTTACGATCGTCAATGACTTCAAAAAAGCCAATATCATTGTAAGCATTGGGGGAGACGGAACGTTTTTGCAGGCTGTCCGTAAAACAGGCTATAGAGATGACTGTTTGTATGCCGGTATTTCAACGACTGGAAGCCTGAGCCTGTACTGTGATTTCCATCTTGATGATACAGACAAGATGGTGGAGGCAATGACAAATGAACAAGTAGAAGTAAGACGCTATCCCACTATTGATGTTACAGTTGATGACCAGACATCCTTTCAGTGCTTAAATGAATTCAGCATCCGCTCCGCCATAATTAAAACATTTGTAATCGATGTCTTTATCGATGATTTTCATTTTGAAACTTTCCGCGGGGACGGAATGATTGTTGCAACTCCAACCGGAAGCACAGCATATAATAAGTCTGTAAATGGAGCTGTTGTTGACCCGCTGCTGCCATGCATGCAGGTAAGCGAACTCGCTTCATTGAATAACAACCGCTATCGTACACTTGGATCCTCTTTTATCCTGAGCGGAAACCGGCAGCTGACTCTCAAAGTGGTTCAAGATGGCAATGACCATCCTACAATGGGAATGGACAATGAAGCCCTAAGCATTCAGCATGTTGAAAAGATTAATATAAAACTAAGCAGCAAAATCATTAAGACCGTAAAACTGAAGGACAATTCCTTCTGGGAAAAAGTGAAGAGGACATTTTTATAAAAAAAGAGTTTCGCATGTCCGTGCGAAACTCTTTTTTCTATATGCCAATACCTTTCCCGCGCTTCAGTTTTGTTTCCCAATGGGCAAAAAGTTTTGTCCGCGAAACAGAGTAAATCGTTAAAGCCAGCCAGATTAACATAAAGGAAAGCATGTGAAGTTTTGTAAAGTGCTCATGATAAACGAAGATTCCCAGAATCAGCGTTATTGTCGGCGCAATATACTGCAGAAAGCCAAGCATGGACATCGGTATCTTTTGAGCTCCTTTGGCAAAGTACAAGAGCGGCACTGCTGTGGCTGCACCTGCACCAATAAGAAGCAAGTCGGTGCTTGGCGAAACATGCAGAAAAGCCTGCTTATCATTCATAAAAAGCATAACCATATAAATAAATGCGATCGGAGTCACTACTAATGTTTCCAGCGTTAAGCCAACAGCCGAATCCACTTTTATAAGCTTTTTGGCCAGCCCGTAAAGGCCAAAGGATAATGCGAGAACAATGGCTATCCAGGGGAACCGCCCATAGCTGACAGTCAAAATCATAACTCCGGCAAACGCAAATCCAAAAGATACATATTGCGCAGGTGATAGTTTCTCTTTAAAAACCAGCATGCCCAGAATCACACTTACGAGCGGATTAATATAATAGCCAAGACTGGCCTCAATCATCTGATCGGTGTTGACCGCATAAATATATAAAAACCAGTTGGTGCTGATCAGAATGGAGGCAATCACAAGGGCGAAAAGCTGCTTTTTGTTTGTTTTAAATCCTTTAAATGTTGCAGCAAAAGCATTCCACTTTTTGGAGGCCAGCAAAATAATCAGCATAAAGAAGAATGACCAAAAAATCCTGTTAGCCAAAATTTCATCTGCTTGCACGTGGTCCACTAACTTCCAGTAAATGGGCAAAATACCCCATAAAAAGTAAGCAAACCCTGCGTATAGAGCACCCAATTGCACTTCATTATTTTTCATTGCATTTCCTCAATTCTTTCTAGTATCGAAATATTTATATTATAAGTCTGCCTTAAAAATGTTTGCAATCATTTTTTCCTGCCAAAAAGAATGCCAGGCACCTATTTGTAAAAGTACCTGACATTTTCATTTATCTTTCGAATACTATTTTTCCGTCAATAACGGTTTTGTTTACGGTAACGGCTGCAATTTGTCCTATTGGCATTTTAAAAATATCTTCATTTAGAATAGTGAAATCGGCCAGATATCCTTCTTGTATGACACCTCTATCATTTTCATGAGAGGTAGCATATGCACTGCCTTTTGTGAATAAGCATACTGCTTCATAAACAGATAATGCTTCACTTGGATAATAGACTGTGTTATGCGGGTCATCTATGTTTGTTCTCGTAACAGCTGCATGAATTCCAAGAAATGGATTGGCAGGCTCAATCGGTGCGTCAGAGCCTCCTGCACAATGTACTCCTTCTTTCAGCAGTGTCTTCCATGCGTAGCAATACTCCATATTTTCTTCACCAATACGGTCGATCACCCAGGGAAAGTCTGAGGCTGTAAATCTCGGCTGGATATCAAGGATTAAAGGCAGTTTTTTAGCCCTTTCAATAAGCTCCTTGCGCAATATTTGGGCATGAATCAGCCTGTCTCTCCCCAGCCTTTCCAATGGATACTTTTCTATTGCATTTAATGCCATTTCAAATGCCAAATCTCCAATCGTATGGATAGCAACCGGCATTTCATGATTGCGGGCTTTCTCCACTAGAGCATCAAGCTGCTCCTGTGAGAAAATAGCAACTCCCGATGTGGATGGGTCATCTGCATAGGGATGGCTTAATAAAGCCGTTCTTCCCCCCAAAGCTCCATCGGCAAATATCTTCATAGCACCAAACTCTATATGTTTACTTCCCGCTAAAAATCCTCCGCCTGATTCCTTCATTTCATCAGCAACTTCATGATGAACCAGCAGGTGTGCCCTGAAAGAAAGACCTTCCTCCTCAATTACCTGCTTGAAGGCCTGAAAGGTCTGGGTGAACCCTCCATAATAATTGAGATCCTCAGTATGCCCTCCTGTCAATCCGAGCTTATAGGCATCATTAATAGCAGCGTTAAGCGCCTTCCTTAAATACCCTTCGGAGACAGCAGGCATCACCTTGTATAAAAGCTCTTGGGCCTGATCCTTCAAAAGTCCATTTAGTTTTCCAAATTCATCTTTTTCAATTACTCCTCCAGGAGGACATTCTGTATCTTCAGTAATATTTGCCTTGAATAATCCAAGAGAATTGACTGCAAGGGCATGTCTGCACACACGTTTCAGCATAACAGGATGATTGGGAACATATTTGTCCAGCTCTAAAGCATATATAGGCTCCGGCTGATCCCATAAATTTTCATTCCAGCCTTCCCCAATGACCCACTCTCCCTCTTCTATTGTCTCTGAGAATTGCTTAACAGCCAGAAGCACTTCCTGCTTTGATGTGTGCTCAGATAAGTCGAGCCTTATCAGCCTTTCGCCATGCCCGATGAGATGCATATGGCTATCCACAAATCCCGGCAGCATGGTGCTTCCCTGCAGATCGATCTCCTTTTGAATCTCTTCTTTATACTTATCCCTTAAATCTCCCAAGGCGCCAATCTCAATAATTTGGCTGCCTTCTGTATAAACGGCCTCTATCTGATGGCCTTCCTGCTGAAGGGTATATATCGGCCCCCCGTGCCATAGCGTTCCCATAAAATCTTTTCTCCTTTAATATACTAAAATTTCACGTTTACCATAGTATAACAAAAACACAGGCGGAATTCCCGCCTGCATTTTTCATAGCATTCAGTTTTGCGCTGAAGAAGTTTCCGCTTCTTTTTTCCGCAATTCCACACGCATGATTTTTCCCGAAGTTGTTTTTGGCAGCTCTGATAGAAACTCAATTTTCCGAGGATATTTATAAGGAGCTGTCAGCTCTTTTACATGCTCCTGGAGCTTGGAAACAAGGTCAGGATCGTTTTGGTCGACACCCTCCCTTAATACAACAAATGCTTTAACGATCAATCCGCGCACTTCATCAGGACTTCCTATAACTGCACATTCAGCTACATACGGATGCTTTACAAGTGCGTCTTCCACCTCGAATGGTCCGATCGTATAGCCTGAGCTGATAATAATATCATCACCGCGGCCTTCAAACCAGAAATAGCCATCTTCATCTTTCTTTGCTTTATCTCCGGTAATATAGTAATCACCGCGGAATTGCATAGCAGTTCTTTCCGGGTCTTTATAATAATTTTTAAAGAGTGCAGGAGTTTCTATATGGACAGCGATATCTCCTGTCTCACCCACAGCACATACTTCACCGTCTTCATTTATAATGTCGACTCTGTTGCCTGGAGTCGGTTTGCCCATTGAGCCTGCTTTTAGCTCCATATCCTTTGTAATGCCGACAAGGAGGGTATTTTCAGTCTGTCCATACCCATCACGGACATTGACGTTAAAATGCTTCTTAAATGTATCAATCACTTCCCGGTTGAGCGGTTCACCCGCCGAAACAGCGCTATGAAGGGCCGGAAGCTTGTAGTCATGAATATTGTCAGCCTTTGCCATCAGCCTGTATTCAGTTGGTGTGCAGCAAAGGACATTTACCTGATAATCCTCTAATAGCTGCAAGTATTTTTTCGGCTCAAACTTTCCATTGTAGACAACTCCAGTGGCACCAGAACCGAGAACGGAAAGGAACGGGCTCCAGATCCACTTTTGCCAGCCGGGGCCTGCAGTTGCCCATACTGTATCACCTTCATTAATGCATAACCAGTTCGGTGCTGCTGTTTTTAGGTGAGCAAATGCCCAGCCATGTGTATGTACTACACCTTTAGGGTTTCCGGTTGTTCCTGATGTATATGAAAGAAATGCCATGTCATCCCGGGAGGTATCAGCCAATGAAAGTTCCGGTGAAGCCTGTTTCATCTCCTCGTCCAGACCGATCCAGCCATCAGCATTTCCGCCAATCACAAATTTCGGCAGGGCTTCTGCTTCCTTAATATCCTTAAATTGGTCAACATATGGATAATAACTTACGATCGCTTTAACATCGCCATGATTAATGCGGTATTGCAGATCTTTCGAACGAAGCATTTCTGAACTTGGTATAACAACAAATCCCGCTTTTAGTGATGCAATGTAAACCTGATACGCCTCAATCAGTCTTGGAACAATGATAAGAATAACATCCCCTTTATTCAAACCGTTTCCTAAGAAAACGCTTCCAATTCTGTTTGCATTGTGAATCAGTTCACTGTATGTAATCTCTTTCTTTTCTCCATGCTCATCTTCCCACTTAATTGCAAGTTTGTCCTTATCTCCGGCAAACCGCTCCATTTCTGATACGAGATTGTACTTCTCCGGTGCGATTAAGTCTTCCCGTTTCATCAAAATCTCCCCCTGACAATGTCTTTTTCCGGTGTATAAACATGGCTGTATATTCTATAGAAATTATTATACTAAATTATTGTAAAATTTAAAATTATTTATTTTTTGAAAAGTTTTTTTGGCATCAAAATAAGGAGCAGGAATGATTCCTGCTCCTTGTAGCCATATTATTTAATTATCTTTGGAAACCGCCTAATTGCTGTTCAGCCATTTGAACTAAACGCTTAGTGATTTCTCCACCTACAGAACCGTTAGCGCGAGAAGTAGTTTCAGCACCAAGGTTTACACCGAATTCTGTAGCGATTTCGTACTTCATTTGGTCAAGAGCCTGTTGTACTCCAGGAACTAGAAGTTGGTTTGAGCTGTTGTTGTTTGCCATGTGATTTTCACCTCCTTGTGAGTATAGAATGTGTAGAATCACATGGCCATATACACTATTTAATTGGTAATTGTTGTATTATTTTTTACCTGCATTTATCTCAAAATAACTCCCCAAAAGAGTCTTCATTGAGCGATTGAGGTTTAATAATCATCTTTTCGGTATCCTGAACTGCTTTTGCGATTAGAGGTTCGAAATCAACAAAGCTTTCAAAGCGGCGGACTTTGTCGCGTTTTGGTTTTGTTTTTGGTGATGAAGGAACAAAAACGGTACAGCAGTCCTCAAATGGCCTGATCGATATATCGTGCGTATCAATGGTTTGGGCAATGTCGATGATTTCTGATTTATCCATTGTGATCAGCGGCCGCAGGATAGGTGTTGTCGTGACATCGTTAATGGCAAACATGCTCTCAAGTGTCTGGCTTGCTACCTGTCCAAGGCTTTCCCCGGTGATGATGGCCAGGCCATCGTTTTTATCGCGGATTTCATCAGTGATCCGGAGCATCAGCCTTCTTGTAGTTGTCATCGTATAATTCGACGGAACCTGCTGATGGATCAGCTGCTGGATTTCTGTAAATGGGACAATATGGAGAACAATGGTTCCAGCAATATTCGCAAGTTTTTCTGTCAAATCAATTACTTTTTGCTTCGCGCGCTCACTCGTGAAAGGCGGGCTGTGAAAATGGACAGCTTCAATTTCCAAACCTCTCTTCATGGATAAGTAACCTGCTACCGGGCTGTCAATTCCCCCGGAGAGCATAAGCATGGCTTTTCCGCTTGAACCTGCAGGAAGTCCGCCAGCCCCCTCAATGGTTTCGCATGATAAATAAGCCGCTTCTACGCGAACTTCAATCTGCAGATTGATATCCGGTTTTTTTACGTTCACTTTTAGACCCGGCACATTCTTCAGGAGGTGCCCGCCAAATTCATGATTAAGTTCGTCAGTATTTAAAGGGAAGCTTTTATCGGCTCTCTTAGCCGTAATCTTGAAAGTCTTTCCTTCATTATAATGTTTTAAAAATAACGCCAATGCTGCGGCTTTCATTTCTTCGATATCTTTATTGATTTTAACAGCAGGGCTGAATGACTGAATGCCAAAGATGCCTTTAAGGCGATCAGCAATCTCTCTGCCATCAGCGCCATTCAAAACAACGTACATTCGGTCTCTTGTAGATTCTATCTTGATGCCGGGAAATTCATTCAGCACATCGTATATGCTTTTTCTTAGTTTATCGACAAACTTATTGCGGTTTCTGCCTTTTGTGGAGATTTCTCCATATCTTATAAGTATACGATCATAATTTATCATGATTTCATAACCTCTCTTAGCCTAATAACAGTCTCTTTTACCGCCTGTATAAAAATCTCTGCCTCTTCCTTCGTATTATCATAAGACAAACTGACCCGGACTGCACTTTTCGCATCCTTTTCAGGAATCCCCATAGCCATCAGGGTACTGCTGGCAGCAGATTTCTTCGAAGAGCAGGCACTTGTAGTTGATATAAAAATTCCGCGCTCTTCTAAAGCGTGGACAAATACCTCTGCTTTGAATCCTTTTATGGAGAAATTGACGATGTGAGGAGCAGAATTTTTTTTAGGTGTGTGCACTGTAATGCCCTCAATTCTTCCTATCTCCTCCATAATATAGGTTTTGATGGATGTAAGCCGGCTTAAATGCCTTTCCATATTATTCATTGTAAGCCTTAGTGCCTTTGCCATCGCCACAATGCCAGCTACATTTTCTGTGCCGCTTCTCATTTTCCATTCCTGATTGCCCCCGGAGAGCAACGGCGAAAGACGAAGTCCATCACGAATGAACAAAGCCCCATTCCCCTTCAAACCGTGGAATTTATGAGCTGAAATCGTACACAAATCAACGCGGGCTTGATAAAGGTCAAGGGGCACCTTGCCGATCCCCTGGACATGGTCTACATGGAATATAACCCGCGCATGCTTCTTCAGCATCTCACCTATTTCATTTATTGGCTGAATGGAACCAATTTCATTATTTACGTGCATAACAGAGACTAAAACAGTTTCCTGTGTAATTTCCTTTTCAATGTCTTCGGCATGGACAATACCTTTACTGTCCGGTTCAATTACGGTAATTCGATAGCCCAATTCCTTCAGCTGATCCGCAGTTTCCCTTACAGAAGCATGTTCCAGTCCGGTGGTGATAATATGGCTGCCTCTTTTTCTATGCATTAATGCAGTTCCTTTTATAGCAAGGTTATTGCTCTCTGTCCCTCCGGATGTGAAATACACTTCGCTGTTCTTAACATTCAGCAATTGGGCAATTTGCTCACGCGCCTGCATCAGCAGCCTCTCTGCCTTACCTCCAAATTCGTGCAGGGAAGAGGGATTCCCAAAGTATTCTGAAGAAACCTTAATAAAAGAATCAAGCACTTCTTTATATGGTTTAGTTGTTGCACTGTTATCTAAATAAATCACGGTCTTCTCCTTTCCGTTCCGATAACCCTTTAGCCAACTTTAAATCATATCATAACAAGTGAAGATTGGAAATTGTAATTGAAGCTTTTAAATCAAATAGTCAATTCTTTACTATTTAAATTAAGCAAGTTTGAACAATTTATTTAAATGAATGGATTAATTTACACGTGGAAAGCTGATATTATTGTAATTTGAGCATAGTACTTTTCGAATTTATTATTATAAAATACTAAATATTAAGACTTCGTATTTTTTCGACATTTTTTTCAGTTCCTGTGCTAATATGAAAATGTTCTAAACATTATGATATGGAACTATTTCAGGAGGATATATATGGAGAATAAAACATTGGCACCAAAACAAATTCTCGCCGTCGGACTCATGTTATTTGCTCTATTCTTTGGGGCAGGAAATATGATTTTTCCTCCCTTCCTGGGACAAGCTGCCGGCACAAGTGTATGGACTGCTATTATTGGATTTTTAATTACAGGGGTGGGATTGCCGCTATTAGGAATTATCGCCATTGCCAAAAATGGTGATTTACAGACAATTGCAAGCCGCGTACATCCTTTATATGGAATTATTTTTACTATTATTATGTACTTAGCCATTGGGCCATTTTTCGGAATCCCGCGTACAGGGACAGTTGCTTATGAAATTGGGATTACTCCGTTCTTATCTGAAACCGCTTCCAACAGTCCTTTTTCGTTATTGGTTTATACCATTGCCTTTTTTGGCATCACAGCCTGGCTTTCTCTCAATCCATCGAAATTAGTGGATAGAATCGGCAATATTTTTACACCTGCCTTGCTCATTATCCTTGCTGTTCTGGTTATAAAAAGCATCATTACTCCTATGGGCGAACTGCAGGCGCCAGTGGGAGCATATGCTGAGGGGCCGTTCTTTAAAGGCTTCATTGAAGGCTACCTGACGATGGATACAATTGCAGCTCTGGTATTCGGTATTATCGTTATCAGTTCAATACAGGGTATGGGTGTGACAAATAAACATTCACTAATGAAGATTTGCATTACTGCCGGACTGATAGCTGCTGCCGGTCTTGCGGCAGTATATTTATCTCTTGCATATATCGGTGCAACAAGTACGGAAGCTATAGGTGAATTGGATAATGGCGGCGCTATCCTATCTGCCGCTTCTCATTATCTATTTGGATCTGCGGGAGCAGTGATCCTTGGGCTGGCCATAACGGTAGCATGCCTGACAACCTCAATCGGACTCGTTTCCGCTTGTGCGCAATACTTTCATAAACTGCTCCCAAAAATGTCCTATAAAACCATTGTAATCATCCTTTCACTGTTCAGTATGGTGGTTGCAAACATTGGTTTAACTCAGCTGATTCAACTTTCATTGCCAATTTTAATCATAATTTATCCGCTGGCCATTGTGCTGATACTGCTATCCTTTATGCACAATGCCTTTAATGGCTACTCTGTGGTATATATAGGAGCATTAATTCCGACAGGATTAATTAGTTTTGTGGATGGCTTAAAAACAGCTGGAATGGATGTATCCCTCATCACAGACTCACTGCAATTCCTGCCATTCTTTGCTGAAGGAATCGGCTGGATTGTGCCTGCCATGGCAGGAGCTGTAATAGGTTTCTTCCTGGCAATAGCTTTCGGAGAAGCTAAAAAGCCAATTGCTGTAAATGACTAAACAAAAAACCAGATCCAATCGGATCTGGTTTTTTAGTGCTCAGTTATCATTTCTTCTATTCTCTTGATCGCGCCCGGCTCGACTTCTTCAATTGAAGCAGCAGCCTGCTCCAGTGCTTTTTTATATTCATAGCTTCTGAATGAAGCCTCTGCTTCCCTTAATCCATTATCAATAGATGGATAACTGCTTCTGTACCGGTTGCCATATTGGATGACTTTCTCAGCTAGAAGGATCGTCTCAATCATATCACTCACAGAATCAGCAGCCTTATCAACAGTCAGCACCGCAACTTCAAGATATTGCTGAACCGCAGGAATATTCAATGGTTTTTCATCGAGCTTGGCCAGCACATTATCTATGCTTTCTTTTGCATCCTGAATCAAATATTTATATTCCTGGGAAACTCCAGGCACATTGTTTTTGGAGATAAGCCTTATTGTTTCTGCCACTTTCTTGCTTAATTCTTTTACTTTTTCCCTTGCAGACATTTCGTCTTTTCGTAAGGCCTGGAGCTTTTCGGCAAAGGCTGTCTGCTCATCTGAAATCTCCTCAATATGTTCTTTGACTTCCGCAAGCTCTTCTCTCAAAACTGTATGGGGAGTACTCTGGCTGTTAATCTTATGATCCAGCAATTCGAATTTTTTGAACAGCTGATTTATTTTTTTCTCCAGGTGGATTTGAATTTCAAGATCCTTTTCTGGAACATGATAGCTATTCCGGACAGCAGCCATCTCTGTCTTTAGCTGGTTGTTCATATCACGGTTATTATAAAGCATGGTTCTTGTTGCCTCATCCTGCTGGCTTAAGTAATGTCTGGCATGTACTTCCTTTTCGAGCAGATCATACAGATGTTCAATATTATCTTTAATCTCTTCGACTCCTGTTTGAACTTCCTCGATTTGTGCTTGATCTATGGAGCCGGCAAATCCATTTACTAGTTCTTCAAGCCTCTCAATTTCTTTATCTATTTGCAGGTGATCAAGCAGATAGCCCTGCTCCAGCATTTCCTTATACCCATCTCTCAGCTCTTCCAGCTCGGAAGGGATCTTGGATTGACAGTCAACCATCAAACTTGGTATAGCTTCCATTTTGGCTTGAGAATCCTCAATCAGCGCTTTGATTACAAGAAGAATTTCACGTGCTTCAAGGTAATTGCCCTTTTCGGTTTTGTCATCGAACTCTTCAAATTTGGCCAATGCTTCATCCAGCTGTTCTTCAAGAATTTTTTCAGATTTGCCGAATGTGTGGCGATGTGCAAGGAGAAACTTTTTGCATTGGCGGTACATTTCTTTCAATTCTTCAATCTCCGCTCTATTTTTCTCTTCACTGCCTACCAGCTCATTCAATTCAGTAAGCAGGTTTTTGATGTTTTCTTCTATCTCAGTTAATCTTTTTTCTATTCTCTGCTGAATTTCCTGGGAATTTTTAAAGCGGTATTTATCTATGCTCTCTTCAGCATCAAATAACAATTCTTCCACATCCGGAAGCTGTGATGTAACTATTTCATCCCATTCATTTCTCCAGCGTTCAAATAATTCCTCTGTCTGCCCCGTCATATTCAGCTTTTTAACTCTAGACATTTCATCTAGAACAGGGCGGTCCGTTATGTCCATCTTCCATGTTTCCAGCCTGTCAATTTCTTTGTAATGTTTTTTTTCAAAAAATATCCGGTGAGATATAGGCATAAAAGAATGACTATAGCTCCAATTATGTATTCCATTTTTAAAGCCCCCTGTTCTGTTCCCGAGCCAGTATATATATGTAAAGTTTTTATTTAATAGCGTGAGGTGTTTCTTTATTTCACATGTTATTTTCAATGCTTTTATGATACCATGTAAACGACATTTTTTGATTATTTATTTCATTTTTTTATGAATTTCTTCTTTAATATTTCACCTAAAATGCTATTTTCGGAAAATAACTATATCATTTGTATTTTTTAATTGAACTATATGAACTGTTCAAATACAAACAATTCGCTTTTTATAAAAGATTTCCTTCTTTATTTAGGAGATATGTAAAAAAGAGACTTGAGTACTGCATCAATTAAACCATTACAGAAAGGAAGCTCTTCATATGCTAAAAGACGGCCACATCCACACACCCTATTGCCCGCACGGGACAAAAGATTCATTGGAAGATTATGTTGAAAAAGCAATAAGTCTGGGGTTTAAGGAGATTTCTTTTACTGAACATGCTCCGCTCCCTGATGGCTTTGAGGACCCGGCACCTGCCCGGGACAGTGCGATGCGCAAGGAGAAGCTTGAAAAATATTTTACTGATATTTCAAGAATAAAAGCAGATTATCAAGGAAAAATCCGGATTAATGCGGGGCTTGAAGTGGATTACATTGAAGGCTTTGAACGGGAGATTAAAGAATTCCTCGATAAAAATGGAAAATACATGGATGATTCTATTTTATCTGTGCATTTTCTAAAGCATGGCAGCCGTTACGAATGCCTGGACTACAGCCCGGATGTTTTTGCAAAAATGATCGAAGAGTATGGTTCTATTGAAGCAGTTTATATGAATTATTTCCGCACCCTGCTTTTATCTATAAAAGCAGATTTAGGACCGTTTAAACCAAAAAGGGTTGGGCATATCACCCTGGTGAAAAAATTTCAAAAAAAATATCCCGCTGATCGGGAATATAGAGAGGAAATAACCCAAATACTTGATGAGGTGCATAATCAAGGCTATGAACTCGACTATAACGGAGCCGGTTTTGCCAAGCCGTTATGCAAAGAGTCCTATCCTCCGGATTGGGCTGCAGAAGCAGCGGCCCAAAAAGGCATTACATTGGTTTATGGGTCCGATTCTCATCAGGCAAAGGAAATGGGTCAGGGCCTTGATAGAATGAAACACCTTTAGAGTACAGCAGCATAAGATTTTCCGGCATGGTTGCACAGGACTCCATCAACCCAATTGAAGATCTCTTTTGTGTATTTGTCCGCGAAATATTTTTCATGAGGAAATACATGCAGAACTTCAGACATATAATGTGTGTTCAGAAATGGCATGGACAGGAGTCCTTTCAGCTGGATAATCATATAATTAGCTGAATGGATACGGAACTCTTTTGTTTTCATGCCCCTTTCGAGCACCTTGCCAAGAAAAAACTTTTCCTTTGCTAAATAAGTGGACATGATTTCCCTTACTACCTGTGAATCTATTGAAATTTCCCGAAGTATCAATCTTGTTAAATGGCTATGTTCAAATTGATAAACCATGATATTTTGCGCCATTTTTTTCAGGCTCAGGGCCGCCCCCTGCTCAAGAAATGAAAACCCCTTCTCTATCTCCTGAATATACCCTTCAAAAAACGCAGTAAAGCAATATTCAAGCAGCCCGTGTTTGTTATCGAAATAGTATGCGATATTCGCTGGATTCGTCTGAGCTTTGCCTGCAATATCACGGATGGTAGTCCCAGAGAAACCCTTCGTATTAAATAAGGAGATAGCGGCAGACACAATTGCCTCTTTTGAATTTTTTTCAAAGTTCCCGCCTCGCTTTCTTTTGTAAACTCTCGGTTCAAACACATATGAGTGAACTAAATTCATCGCATGTTAAAAACGGATTTGTTGTGATAATTAAACATTCTTGCTAAAATCGTCTTATCCTTTTTAAAGTTCTCGACAATGTCCTTCTAATTTCCTGTTCATCTGCCAGGAAATTCGTATATCTTTGAGAAAGCAAGGTGATTTGTGATGTTTAGTGTCGAATCATACAAGGGAACCCGTGAAGAAAATTATCAATTATTGATTAAACAGCTTTCTGCTCTTCTTGAAGGAGAAACGAACATCATTGCCAATTTAAGCAATGCATCTGCTCTTCTTAATCAATTCCTGGAACGTACAAACTGGGTAGGATTTTACCTGGTGGAAGAAGGCGAACTTGTTCTCGGGCCATTTCAGGGTCTGCCTGCATGTGTAAGAATCCCCCTTGGCAAGGGCGTGTGCGGAACAGCTGCGAAGCAAATGGAAACAGTCCGTGTTGAAGATGTCCATCAATTTCCTGGACATATCGCCTGTGACGCAGCTTCACAGTCTGAAATCGTCATTCCGCTTGTCAAAGAAGGCACTCTTCTTGGTGTGCTGGATATTGATTCTCCAGAAAAAAACCGGTTTGATGAACTTGACCAAAAATACCTGGAAGACTTCTCAATGGTACTTGTATCCTTCCTGTAAAAGATTTCAAAAGAAAGAGATGGCCATTTGAGAACGGCCATCTCTTTTACATTTCAGACTCCTTCAAGAGCCTGGGAAAGATCCTCCCTGATATCTTCCCATGATTCAAGGCCGACTGAAAGCCTCAGCAATGTATCTTCAATGCCCATTTTTTCACGGTATTCCTTTGGAACCACTGCATGTGTCATAGTTGCAGGGTGCTGAATTAGTGTCTCGGCATCCCCAAGACTCACGGCAATTTTTATAAGATTCAGCCTGTTCATAAATTCCTGAGCAGTCTCTTTATTTCCCTTTAGAGTAAAGGAAATCATCCCGCCTGGCTTTCTCATTTGTTTTTGCGCAATATCATAATCTGCATTACTGCTGTCTCCCGGAAAATAAACTTTTTCCACTTTTGGATGCGCTAATAAGTATGATGCAAGCTGTTCAGCATTGTCACAGTGCCTGTCAAGTCTGACTGCAAGTGTTTTCAAGCCGCGGAGCAGCAGCCAGGCATCAAAAGGTGAAATAATACCCCCAATGTCTTTTTGAGTAGTCATCCTTACTTCATTCAAAAATTCTTTGCAGCCTACAACAAGGCCGGCAATTACGTCACCATGGCCCCCGATGTATTTTGTCGCACTGTGAATGACAATATCGCAGCCCAGCTCAATCGGATTCTGTAAATATGGAGAACAGAAAGTATTATCAACCACAACTGGAATTCCTTTCTCTCTCCCTACTTCTGCAACCATCTTCAAATCCACCAATTTCATTGTTGGATTTATTGGAGTTTCAACATATATACAGACAGTCTCCGGCTTTATTTCATCAAGCAGCTGCTGCTTTGATTCCATCGCTGAATAATCATGGCTGATTTTATATTTTTCCTCCATCATCTCCAGGAGTCCAAATGTACAGCCATACACTCCCTGGGAACATAAAATATGATCACCCGTTTTGGTTAAAGCAAACAGAACAGCTGAAACCGCGGCCATACCCGAACCAAAAGCAAGGACAGCTTCTCCCTTTTCAAGTGCGGCCATTCTTTCTTCCAGCATCTTTACCGTTGGATTGCCCAGACGGGAATAGATATAGCCTTCTTCTTCACCAGCAAAACGCTTTTCCCCCTGCTGTGCTGTCTCAAAAGTAAAAGTAGACGTCTGAAAAATAGGCGGCGCCAAGCTTCCCTTAAAGCTTTCTGCATCGTATCCTTCATGGATGACCTGCGTCTCGAAATTAAACCGTTGATTTCTATCCATTATAACTCTCCCCTTTACTGAAAACGCTTACATTTTTTGTCATAATAAGCCCCTCTTTCAGCATATGATAACAGTATATTTTTTGAAAGTATTTTGTTTTGGAAAAACGGAAGGCGAAGGCGCTCGCCTATCGGCTTATGATCTTGAGCTGATAACGCCTGGAGCAATCTAACTTCAGAATTTAATCATGTTTATCCATTAATAAAGACTGCCTCTCCTTAAGGCAGTCCCTATATGAATGAATCTGATGCCGACTCAAGTATCACTTTATTTTTACCTGTATTCTTAGCAGTATATAATGCCCTGTCAGCCCGTTTAAACAGTGCAGCATACGAATCTTTTTTCCCCCTGCTCCAATATGACACGCCGCATGAAATGGTTACTTGGGGTTCTGTGATCCGACATACCTTTCTGACAAGCCGTTCAGCAATAAGCGCACCTGCTGGCAATGAAACATTGGGCAGGTAAAGAGCCAGCTCCTCACCGCCCCATCTTGCTCCTATATCAGTGCCGCGAATATTGCTGTTTATTAAATTGGCTACTTGAATAATGATTTCATCGCCTACCTGATGTCCGTATGTATCGTTCACCATTTTAAAATCATCTATATCAACCAGCAAAAAGGTTCCTTCGTGATCTTCATTCATGGACTGATGTATGCGATCATCCAGATAGCTTCGGGAATACAGCTTTGTTAAGTGATCGGTTACAACCATCTTTTCAAGCTCTTCTCTCAGCATTGAATTGGTAAAGGCCAGCGTGGAATGATGAATCAATGATTGCAGCAGTTTGAATGTTTCAAATGAAAAATGATAAGGAGAACTGTGCATGACAAGCGCAAATCCCTTTAATACTCCAGATTGGGTCATCGGAACCGCCATAATGGATTTATAGCAGCTCGCAGCACCCTCGAACTGTAAAGAAAAATCTCCAATAAAAAGAGACTCTTTCTCCCTGATGATCTTTTTCTTCATATACTGAATATAGCTTTCTGCCTCTTTGGTATGAAAAAATTCAGTGCTGCCCTGAATTATATTCACATCAGAATCATCAGAAGATATCAGGATGAAACCGGCCTCTTCAGCCTCAAAGGACTGCATAATCTGATCTGACATAAAGTTCATCGTTTCTGTAAGACGCAAATTTGAGTTCAGGCGGTGGGATGTTTCATTAATTAATTGAAGATCCGCTATCAGCCGCTTGGACTGCTGATAAAGCTGCGCATTCTCCAGTGCACTGCCTGCAGTATTGGCCAGAAGAGTTATAAATTCAATTTCATTTTTAGGGAATATCATGGTATTAGGCGCAATAACTTGAAGCACGCCATATACCCCCTGTTTCCCTTTTAATGGAGCATACAGGATAGAGCGAACTTCCTGCAGGGAATCTTCAAATTGAACAGCCCCCGTGACATAAGCCTGCATGGCCGCGATATTTTCGCTGTCATATTCAAGGTCTCTAATTGGCAGATCTCCATGATTATTGTTATCCTGGGACAGCAGAAGATAATAGGTAAACGTGGGGTACATTTCCTGGAGAGTAAAGATAATTTCCCCCAGCACCATATCCATATCCATTGAGGAATGGAATTTCTCAGTAACGCGGTACAGCTGTTTATAGCGTTTTTCTTCAGAAGCAATTTTGGCCATACCCTGAGCTTTATCGAGGAATTGCCCGCATTCTTCGCTAAGTTCCTGAAATACTTTTTCTGGATAGGTGTAAAAACTGCCTGATGCCCCTATTAGAAGCATGCAGCCCAGCAGCTGGCTTCCCTTTACAAGAGGAATCATAATTTGTTCTTCCTTAATCTCAGTGCCTAACCTCAGGAACTCTCTGTTTGTTTTAGCCCATCTTTTTAAATCACCTGAAAAAGCAAGTGAATGTAAAGCATCCGGATTTGTGGAAGCTTCTGCAAAAAACTCCTGCTTCCATTCATTAAAGACGTACAGAGTTATTTCATCCGCTTCAGTAAGGGCTTGAATGGCAGAAAGCATTTCATTCAGTAGTTTTTCATAATGAAAGAAACCGTTCTCCGTATCGATAATATCAAAAAATCGGCTTTTTAAATTAAGTATGATTTGGCGTTCAAGTGTATCCATCTTCTTATCACCCATCAAATGTCTCAGATCATGAATCTTTAAACCAATAAGGTATATTATAACGGACCAAAATTAATAATCCCGGTATAGATGTGGCTATTTCGTTTCAATTCCGGTTTTCAGCAGGATAGTCCTCTGCCAAATTTTTCTTTATTATATCACAGTTTCAAAGAGACTCCTGCTAGTTTTCTAATTTACTGTGAAATATGGTTTAGAAAAAAACTTTGCCTTATAATTACTACATGCTTTAAATCCAAATAAGTAAAAAATAAAGATCACCTTGACTTTTACCCTCTGAAAATTATATAATACTCCTTGTGTAAAATATTGCAGCCTATGTGAGCACCTTGATGTACTCATTTTGTTCCTCAACCAGAGCATTGAAGTTAGCATTATCTGGCTTCAGCCGCCTTTGGCGACTTACATGTTTCTGGGGATGGGGTACTGTGTAACCCTCTGCTGCTAGGGCGAAGGTACATGAAAACAAAATGAACATGATTGTTGTGCGCATCTGTTTCTGTTTTTATTTTACCCAAATAAAAACACAAAAGGAGGAGTCTTAAATGGCTCGTTATACTGGTCCAAGCTGGAAATTATCCCGTCGTCTTGGAATCTCTCTAAGCGGTACTGGAAAAGAATTAGAAAAGCGTCCTTACGCTCCTGGACAACATGGTCCAAACCAGCGCAAAAAAATCTCTGAATACGGTTTACAATTACAGGAGAAGCAAAAGCTTCGTCACATGTACGGAGTAAATGAGCGTCAATTCCGCAATTTATTCGATAAAGCCGGCAAAATGCCTGGTAAGCACGGTGAAAACTTCATGATTCTTCTTGAATCACGCCTTGACAACGTTGTTTACCGTTTAGGTCTTGCCCGCACTCGCCGTCAAGCTCGCCAGCTTGTTAACCACGGTCACATCATGGTTGATGGATCTCGTGTTGATATTCCATCATACCGCGTAGCACCTGGTCAAACAATTACACTTCGCGAAAAATCTCGCAGCCTTGACATCGTTAAAGAAGCAATCGAAGTTAACAACTTCGTACCTGACTTCGTATCTTTCGATGCAGACAAGCTAGAAGGAACTTTCACTCGCATGCCTGAGCGTTCTGAACTTCCAGCTGAAATCAACGAATCTCTAATCGTTGAATTCTACTCTCGTTAATAATATTAAAACTGCCGAAGCATTTCGGCAGTTTTTTTTGTTGCATCTTCTGGAATAACTCCCATTTCTCCTGATCTGCCTACATTTTCACCGTTAATCAACAGGATCAGCTATCTGTACCCCCATTTTTTATTCAATTATGTCTAAATAAAGCCCTCCGTCACAGGAGGGCTTTCGTTTTAGTATTTAATTAAAAAATATTTCTTCTTTCCACGGCGAATGACAGTAAATTGACCTTCAATCTTGTCTTTATCAGTAAGAGTATAATCAAGCTCTGTTATGCGTTCTCCATTTACTGAAACAGCGCCATTCGTCACATCTTCACGCGCCTGGCGTTTGGATGGAGAGATTTTGGCAGCAACAAGCAAGTCAACTATGCCCAATTCCTCTCCTTCTGAATGCTCATAAGATGGAACATCCTTAAAGCCTTGTTTAATCTCTGAGGCCGAAAGGTTTTTTATATCTCCGCTGAAGAGGGCTGCTGTAATTTTGATAGCCTGTTCTAATGCTGCATCCCCATGAATCAGAAGTGTCATTTCTTTAGCAAGTGCTTTTTGGGCTTTGCGGAGATGCGGTTCGTCCTGAACAGCTTTTTCAAGATCTTCAATTTCTTCACGGGATAAGAAGGTAAAGAATTTTAGGTATTTAATTACATCCGCATCTGCTGTGTTAATCCAGAATTGGTAAAACTCATAAGGAGATGTTTTCTCCGGATCAAGCCAGATTGCTCCGCTTTCCGTTTTGCCGAACTTTGTTCCATCCGCTTTCGTTACAAGAGGGATTGTCAGGCCGTAAGCCTTGGAACCTTCAGGCGCCATTTTGCGGATAAGTTCAAGTCCGGTTGTAATATTCCCCCACTGGTCGCTTCCGCCAATTTGCATTTTACAGTTATGGTTCTCATATAAATGCAGGAAATCCATTGCCTGCAGAATGGTGTAAGTGAATTCAGTAAAGGAAATACCTGTTTCCAGTCTGGAAGAAATGGTGTCTTTAGCGAGCATGTAATTGACTCCGACATGTTTCCCGTAATCACGCAGGAACGTAACGATATCCATGGAGCCTGCCCAATCGTAGTTGTTAACCATGATTGCACCATTTTCACTTTCAAAATCAAAAATTCTTTTCAGCTGGCCCTTTATGCAGTCCACATTATACTGTACTGTTTCAAGAGTCTGCAGCTTCCGCTCTTCGCTTTTGCCGCTTGGATCACCAATAAGTCCAGTAGCTCCGCCAACAAGTACAATTGGACGGTGGCCTTCTTTTTGAAAGCGTCTTAACGTTAAAAATGGCAGCAGGTGTCCAATATGCATGCTGTCAGCAGTGGGATCAACACCGCAGTATAAAGAAATTTTCTCTTTCTCGAGAGTATTCTGGATCCCCTCTTCATCTGTCTGCTGATAAACAATTCCTCTCCATTGCAGATCTTCAAGTAAGCTCATCATAATTCCTCCTAATTAACGGCTATTTTCAAGGCATTAAAGGTTTTAACCATACAAAAAGCGCCCCTGCAATTATGCAGGGACGCATGATCATTTTGCGCGGTACCACCCAGATTGAGGACAAATTTCCTCCACTCTTTCAGAATAACGGATAATCCGTCCACTGCTATAACTGCTGTGCAGGTTGACAGTGGAAAGCTCAGGGAGGTAATTCATCCTTCTATTTGTACCGGCTCGCAGCACACGCCGGCTTTCTGAAACAGGGATAGAAGCATTACTGGATTCCCATCAATGCCTATAAAATATTTAACGTCTAAGATAGAATATTTTTATCATAAAAATGAGCCAAATGTCAAATGCCTGTGCAAAAAAAGGAAATTTCAGATAAATGGCGAACCATGTCATATTCGGCTGTCACATTGTGCTATAATAAATGTGATTTTAGGGGGATTGATATGATGAAAGAAAAGTTTCAGATGATAATGGATAAATTGAGGCAGACTCCGGGCCTTTTCGGTAATAAGAAAGCAGCTAAAGGAGCAAGTATTACATACCAGGTCATCTGGAATATTACTTTGCTTTTTATCATACTGGCTGTCATTGGCGGTGCATTTGCGGGAGGACTGGGAGCCGGTTATTTCGCATCGCTTGTAAAGGATGAACCCATCCGATCCTATGCCAGCATGAAAAAGGATATTTATGACTATGAAGAAACATCAGAACTATACTTTGCAAATAATGTATATCTCGGAAAGCTCAGAACAGACCTGGAACGTGAGGAAGTTAAGCTTGATGATGTTTCGGAACACTTAATTAACGCAGTAGTGGCTACTGAAGATGAATATTTCTACGAACATGACGGTGTGGTGCCAAAAGCGATTATGCGTGCACTGTTTCAGGAAGTAACAAATTCATCCGTTCAATCCGGCGGAAGTACACTGACACAGCAGCTTATAAAGAACCAAATCTTAACGAATGAAGTTTCTTTCGAGCGGAAAGCAAAAGAGATTCTGCTTGCTTTGCGGCTTGAGAAATTCTTTGATAAAAAAGAAATATTGGAAGCATATCTAAATGTTTCTACCTTTGGAAGAAATGCATCCGGACGTAATATTGCCGGAGTTGAAGCAGCTGCCAAAGGCATTTTTGGAGTGAGTGCAAAAGAATTAACATTGCCTCAGGCCGCATTCATTGCAGGGCTTCCTCAGAGTCCATTCGGCTACACTCCTTTTACAAGAGAGGGAACGGTCAAAGAGAATCTGGAACCTGGTTTTTCCAGGATGAAAACCGTTCTGAAAAGAATGTATGATGACGGAAAGATTGACCAGAAGCAATACGAAGAAGCTTTGGCATATGACCTGACAAAGGATTTCACAGCAGCTTCAGAAAGCCCTTTGGAAAAATATCCATATTTGACGTATGAAATTGAAGAACGTGCAGTAAACATCATGACTAAGATTCTCGCAAAAAATGACGGATATGAAGAACAGGACTTAAAAGAAGACGACGAGCTCCGCGAGGAATACAGGACCCTTGCAGACCGGACAATCCGCCAGAATGGCTTCCAAATTCATACAACCATTAACAAAGATATTTATGATAAGATGCAGCAGGTCAAAGATAACTACCCTTATTACGGCCCTGACAAACCTGAGACAATAAAGGATCCGGAAACTGGCGAAAACAAGCAAATCATGGAGCCTGTAGAAGTAGGTGCGATCTTAATTGAAAATAAAACCGGTAAAATTATCAGCTTTGTTGGCGGACGCGATCACAAACGCGAGCAGCTGAACCATGCTACAAGCGCTCTAAGGCAAAATGGTTCAACCATGAAGCCGCTTTTAGTCTATGCCCCGGCAATAGAACTTGGAAAAGCCGCGCCGGGCACTATTCTGCCTGATGTGCCGCTGCACCTTGCTCCGGGACTAAACAGACCTTGGCCAAAGAATTATACAAATACCTATAGCGGGCTCGTTTCGGCCAGACATGCACTTAAGCATTCATACAATGTCCCTGCTGTAAAGCTCTATAAGGAAATAGTCGGACAGCGGCCTGCTTCTTACCTGGAAAAAATGGGCTTTACTTCTCTTATCGGCCCTGACTATACAAACTTGGCTACATCCATCGGTTCACTTGAATACGGCGTAACAGTAGAAGAAAATACAAACGCCTTTACTACATTTGCTAATGGCGGGAAATTTATTGACGCCTATTTGATTGAAAAAATCACAGATAAAGAAGGGAACGTCATATTCCAGCATAAATCCGAGCCTGTTGATGTATTTAGCCCGCAGACAGCGTACCTCACAATCGATATGATGAGAGACGTTATTAACAGCGGAACTGCCACATCAATTAAGAGCAGATTGAAGTTTGGTTCTGACTGGGCGGGGAAAACAGGTACTGGTACTGAATTCATAGATGCCTGGTTTGTGGCATCCAACCCGAATGTCACGTTCGGCATCTGGTCTGGTTATGATACGCCTAAATCATTGAAGGCCCCTGGCCCATTAAGCTACAGCCTGCGAAATAATTATCTGTGGGCTGACCTGATGAATGCAGCATATGATGTTGCCCCTGACCTTGTGGACCCAAGCGAAAGCTTTAAAATGCCGGGCGGAATCGTAAGACGTTCATTCTGTGCCATTTCCGGCCTGCTTCCTTCAGAGGCATGTTCCAGAGCTGGCCTAGTCGAGACTGATTTATTCAATGCCAAATTTGTTCCTGCAAAAGTGGATGACAGCCTCGGCAATGGAAAACTTGTACGAATTGGCGATAAAAAATATATGGCCCTTGATTCAACACCAGAAGAGTTTACTGAACCTGGAATGGTAGTGAATCCGGATTATATTCAAAAACTGTTCGGCATTAAAGCAAACCTAAGTACTCTTATTCCGAATAAAGAACGCTGGAAGAGCATACTCACTAGCGCTGACCAGCTCAAAGACAACGGTAAAGCCCCGGCAGCTCCAGGAATAAAAGCTTCGGGTGAAAGCATTACATGGGGGGCACACCCTGAAAATGATGTAATAGGTTACCGCGTCTATAACGGAGGCAAAAAAGTCGCTACCATAAAAGCTGGCTCCTCCCTGAGCTTTAAGGCTGGAAGCGGCCCGATCTATGTAACAGCCGTTGACATTGCCGGCAGAGAATCTGCTCCTTCCAATGTAGTGGAAATCGGCAAAAAGCCGGAAGAAGAAAAACCTAAAGAAGAGAAACCAAAAGAAGAAAAGCCTAAGGAAGAAAAACCAAAAGAAGAAAAGCCTAAGGAAGAAAAACCAAAAGACCCGCCAGCCGAAGAAAAGCCCACGGAAGAAAAACCATCAGAATCCGGTGAAGGCGGAGACACAGCTGCTTAAAATGATTAAAACGAAAAGCAGGAATCCATTAGCTGGATTTCTGCTTTTTTCTTGGTTTAGCACCTTTCATATAAACACATGAAGGCCGCTGTTTTTGAACAGTGGCCTTGAACTTTCTTAATCCTCCATTGTAGACAAATCACCGGTTGGCAGATCCAGCTCCCATGCCTTAAGCACACGGCGCATGATTTTGCCGCTGCGGGTTTTTGGAAGCTTGTCGCGGAATTCGATTTCACGCGGAGCAGCGTGGGCAGCAAGGCCTTTCTTAACAAATTGGCGGATTTCTTCCACCAGTTCTTCAGAAGGTTCATGCCCGTCCCGTAAAGCAACAAACGCTTTAATAATTTCGCCGCGGACAGGATCCGGCTTGCCGATAACCCCAGCTTCTGCAACAGCCGGATGTTCGATCAGCTTGCTCTCTACTTCAAACGGTCCTACACGTTCGCCAGATGTCATGATAACGTCATCTACACGGCCCTGGAACCAGAAATATCCATCTTCATCCATATAAGCCGAATCTCCGGAAACATACCAATCACCCGGCATAAAATAAGATTCATATTTTTGCTCGTTATTCCAGATGGCATGCATCATGGAAGGCCAGCCTTTTTTAATCGCAAGGTTGCCCATACGGTTAGGCGGCAGTTCATTTCCCTGATCATCGACAATGGCTGCCTTAACACCCGGAATCGGCTTACCCATGGATCCCGGCTTTATTTCCAGGCAAGGATAATTACAGATGAGCTGTGCACCTGTTTCAGTCATCCACCATGTATCATGGATGCGCATGTTGAAGACTTTTGTACCCCATCTGACTACTTCAGGATTTAGCGGTTCACCGACACTGAGGACATGGCGAAGGGAGCTTAAATCAAATTTTTTCACAACCTCATCGCCCGCTCCCATCAGCATCCGGAAAGCAGTCGGAGCACTATACCAAACTGTAACGCCATACTCCTCAATCATTTTATACCAAGTCTCCGGATTGAACCTGCCCCCGACCACAAGGTTTGAAGTCCCTGTCAGCCAAGGGCCGAAAATGCCATATGAAGTACCGGTTACCCAGCCTGGATCAGCAGTGCACCAATATACATCTTCTTCTTTTAAGTCCAGCACCCATTTAGCTGTCTGGTAATGCTGAATCATTGCATTATGTACATGCAACACCCCTTTTGGCTTGCCTGTTGAACCGGAAGTATAATGCAAAATAAGCCCATCGTTTCCGTCAACCCATTCAATTGGCAGCTTTCTGCCCGATTCAGCCATTCTTTTATTAAAATCAACATATGGCCCGTTTTCCTCAATATTTTCCCCAACAAGGAAAACATGCTTTAAAGCAGGCAGCTTGTCAACAGGCACTCGTTCCAAAAGTTCAGGTGTTGTAATCAGGACTTTTGCTTCACTGTCAGCAAGCCTGTCACGGACAGCCCCTTCCATGAAAGCTTCAAATAGAGGACCCACAATAGCCCCCAGCTTAACAGCCCCCAACACGGCAAAATAGAGTTCAGGAGAACGCGGCATAAAGATGAACACCCGGTCGCCTTTTTCAACATCGCCATATGCTTTTAATGCATTTCCCGCTTTATTGGATAGTTCCTTCATTTCTTTGAAAGTATATTTCTCATTTCTCTGTCCATCGCGATAATAAAGGGCAACCTTATTTTTTCTGAAAGATTCCGCATGACGGTCGATCGCCTCATAGGCCATATTCATGCGACCGGTTTCTTTCCAGGAAAATTCTTTTTCTGCATCAGCCCAGTTAAAATTCTCATAAAATTCATCATAATTTTTTAAATTGAAGTCCCCTTGTGTTACTGGCAGCGCTTCCACTTTCATAAATCGTTCTCCCCCTTATTTAGATTTGATATTATTATAGTATAAACATTATATTTTCTCAATTTTTAAAATTTTGGAGGAGAAAAATAAAGTTATGAACAAATTCGAAAATTGTCACAAACTTTTTTAAATTACACAGAAAATTATGTGAAAGCGCTTTATCATCCGCGTTTTTATGTATAATAGAAGATACATTGATCATGCTACCTGGGTGGTGAATACATGGAACATAACAAAACGTATAATGCAAAGGAATTAAAAACAGCCAATGGAAAATTAATCATTGAGGGGCCAATTACACCCGAAAAATTGGCTGATTATGAGTTTCATAAAGATCTTGTCGCTTTCAGGCCGCCGGCTCAGCAGCATAAAGCCCTGGTTGAGATTGCGGGATTGCCTGAGGGCAGAATTATAGTAGCCCGTGACAGACATACCATTGTCGGCTATGTTACTTACCTGTATCCTGATCCTCTTGAACGCTGGTCTGAAGGTAAGATGGATAATTTAATTGAATTGGGTGCCATAGAAGTGATTCCTGCTTTCCGGGGTTCTGGAACAGGCAAGAACCTGCTGAAAGTATCTATGATGGATGATGCTATGGAGGATTATATTGTTATAACGACAGAGTATTATTGGCATTGGGATTTAAAAGGAACTGGCCTGAATGTATGGGAATATCGAAAAATCATGGAAAAGATGATGAATGCAGGCGGTCTTGAATGGTACGCCACAGATGACCCGGAAATCAGTTCTCACCCTGCAAACTGCCTGATGGCCCGAATCGGAAAAAGAGTAGACCAGGATTCTGTCCAGCAATTTGACCGCTTGCGCTTTATGAATCGCTTTATGTATTAATAGAAGTGTAAATACATAGTTCATGCTATGACTTTTCCTGCATGAGTGTATCTCCATATATTTTAACGCAGTCTAACGGGCAGTAAGACCCCCACTTCAAGACTCAGAGGAATCAAAGGAGGAAAAGTGGGG
>NZ_BCUY01000026.1 GCF_001591465.1 Cytobacillus firmus NBRC 15306 | reverse complement strand
CCCGAAATAAGGACAAAGACTAAGAACGCCACATCCTGTGGCAACGTCTTTGTGACCCACTTCCTGTGGGCCTCAACTAACAATCAGGGGGATAAGGCCCCCTGATTGAAGTTTCACTTTATTATGTTCTGAGATTCAATCCAGTCTTTTACAAGGACATACTGCCTGCTGTATTGTTTTAGTTTCTCACGGATTTCCCAGGCTTTGCCGGCCAGAATAACTCCCCTATTATGGACATACACCTTCATGCCATACTCCCCCTCATCAAGTATGATAAAATGTATGAGCAATCATTACCGGAATAGAACAGGAGTGACTGAAAACAATGAGCCGCCTAGAAGAAAAAACAATTAAAACGGAAAAAATCTTCACTGGTAAAGTCATTAGTCTGCAGGTGGAGGATGTTGAGCTGCCGAATGGCAAAACATCGAAGCGGGAAATTATCAAACATCCCGGTGCAGTAGCTGTATTGGCAGTAACAGAAGATAATAAAATAGTGATGGTTGAACAATATCGAAAAGCGCTGGATAAGATTATTGCTGAAATTCCTGCCGGAAAGCTTGAAGCAGGAGAAGAACCCAGCATTTGTGCAGAAAGGGAACTGGAAGAAGAAACGGGGTACGTCTGCACGGAAATGGAATGGCTGATCTCATTCTACACTTCTCCCGGATTTGCCGATGAGCTTGTACATCTATATATAGCAAAGGGTCTTAAGAAAAAAGAAAATGCCGCTTCGCCTGATGAAGATGAATTTGTGAACCTTTTGGAGGTAACCCTTGAGGAAGCTATATCCCTGCTGAAGCAGCAAAAGGTTTATGATGCGAAAACTGCTTATGCAATCCAATATCTGCAGCTTCAAGAGGCGCTGAAAAAATAGCATGAAGCGCTTTTTTGCTGATCTTCATATCCATATTGGACGTACTTTTACGGGAAAGCCAGTTAAAATAACAGGCGCTAAATCCCTAACCTTCACTAATATCATCAGGCATGCCCGCAATGAAAAGGGGCTTGATATCATTGGCATTATTGATTGTCATTCTCCTGAAGTCATCCTTGAAATCGAGGACTTGGCCCAAAAAGGCTTTGTAACCGAACATAAGGATGGGGGACTTCAATATGGAGATTTAACGGTTATTCCCGGGTCGGAACTTGAAATATATGATGAATCCTGTAAAGGCCCAATTCATGTCCTGTGCTACTTTCCAACTCTATCCGCAATGAAGGATTTCTCTTCCTGGCTGACAGGGTATTTGAAGAACATAACATTAAGCTCTCAAAGAATTTATGCCTCAGGCAGAATGCTGCAGGAAAAAGTAAAGGAACTGGATGGGCTTTTTATTCCTGCCCATGTTTTTACCCCGTTTAAGAGTCTATTCGGGAAAGGCGTAGAGCGGTCGCTGTCAGAGGTTTTTGATCCTGACTTAATTGATGCAATTGAGCTGGGGCTTAGTGCAGATACGATGATGGCTGATCAAATAGCTGAACTTCATAGATATACATTCTTAACAAATTCAGATGCCCATTCACTAAAAAAGATCGCCAGAGAATATCAGGTTCTGGAAATGGAAGCACCTACATTTGCTGAACTGCACAAGGCTTTGGCCGGAAAAGAAAAATGCAGGGTTAAAGCCAATTACGGGCTGGATCCTCTGCTCGGAAAATACCATCAGACTGTTTGTTCCGAATGTTTTGGCCCCTTTGATGAAGAGAATGGTAAATGCCGAAATTGCAATCACCACAAATTTATCAAAGGCGTGGCTGACCGGATCTCTGAACTAAAATCTTCAGGAGGATTGCCCGATGTACGGCCGCCTTATATTCATCAGGTCCCTCTTGAGTTCATACCAGGGTTAGGCCCGAAAATGCTCGAGAAGCTCCTGAATCATTTCGGAACTGAAATGGCCATTCTTCATGATGTTCCTTTCTCAGAAATCAGCAAAGTAATTCCTGAGAAAACAGCCATGCTTATTGGAAAAGCGCGTGAAGGAAAGCTAAACCTCCAGGCAGGGGGCGGAGGCAAGTACGGCAGAATTGTTGATTCATAAAAAAAATAGAGCCCATCGAGGCTCTATTTTTTTAGCTGCTGATTTTAGCATAAATACAAGTATCTCTAAGCTCTTTTCCATCTGCGCTTAGACTGTCATTAATCAGGATTCCTTCAAGCGTGTACCCCAGCTTTTCGGGAATTCTCCGGCTGTTAATGTTTCTCGGATCACATCTGATTTCCACTCTGTTTGCTTGAAAATGCTCAAAGGCAAACTTCGTCAAGCCTTTAGCAGCTTCAGAAATATAGCCGTTCTTCCGAAACCTTACATCTCCCCAATAGCCAATTTCAAATTTACGGACATCCCAGTCTATGCGATGCAGGCCCGTAGAGCCAACAAATACATCGTCTTCTTTCCTATAAATATGGATACGGAAATCTTCCCTTTGAATAAAATGTGCATATGACTTGCGGATGCCAGACTCCACTTCGTCTGCTGATTGTTCATTTTGTGCAAAGGGAAGCCACTTTTTAAGCTCGGAAGCAGAAGCTGAGATGGCCTCATGAACTGTTTTGCCGTCTCCGGGCAAGGCAGGCCTCATATAAAGTCTTTCTGTTTCAATTCGTTCTGGAAACTCTTTTAAGATCGGGTCCATTTTCTGAGCGCCTCCAATGACAATTTCAATAATTTTGAAAATTATAGCAAGAAACACTGGAAGTATTCAAGAACTTTTTTATCCATTAACAAGTAGCCCAATTCGTTGTCATACAATTCCGGGACAGGCATACAATTTAATATCTAATTCAGTTTTGCCTTAGGAGGAAGAGCAATGAAGAAAAAAATGTACCAGAACGCCGCAGCAGCCCACTTTCGCGAACATTCCTCAATCTACTTATTTGTTATTGTATTATTTCTCATGGGTGTCATTTTTGGGGCTATCGTTGTAAATAGCTTGAGTTTTACACAAAAAGAAGACTTATTTTATTACCTGTCTCAGTTTTTTGGACAAGTATCAGATGGGCATATTGCAGCAGCAGATGAATTATTTAAACAAAGCTTTTTCCATAATACAAAATTTATAGGGTTGATGTGGATTTTGGGAATCTCCATAATTGGACTGCCGGTCATTCTGATTCTGCTTTTTATGAAAGGCATGGTGGTTGGCTTTACAGTTGGCTTTCTCGTTAACCGCATGGGATGGGAAGGATTTTTGCTTTCCTTCGTATCGGTCCTTCCCCAGAACCTGATCATCATACCTATTTTTATAATAGCAGCAACTCTGGCTGTGTCTTTCTCTTTAAAAATGATAAGAAGACAATTTATGAAAAAAGCCGGCCAGCCCATGATGCCACTTTTCGGAAGATACATGATTGCTTTTGCTGTAGCCATTCTGTTTCTAATCGCTGCAGCCGGGGTAGAGGCGTTTATCTCGCCTGTCTTAATGAAGTCTGTTGTTAATTCAATCCAATCCTAATAGAAATCATTGCTGAAGGCAGAGCGGCAGGCTCTGCCTTTTTGCTGTACGGGAAAAGGATAAAAATTATAATATAGGGTACATATAAAGAGGTTTCAATCTATTTTGGACAATATTATAATTATTATTATATTGAATTCATTATCGTTTGTTATTTATAATTATTTTATTTTGAATGTGATCTCATT
Source organism: Cytobacillus firmus NBRC 15306 (assembly GCF_001591465.1). Taxonomy (GTDB): domain Bacteria; phylum Bacillota; class Bacilli; order Bacillales; family Cytobacillaceae; genus Cytobacillus; species Cytobacillus firmus. The sequence continues at coordinate 41,810 of NZ_BCUY01000026.1, read as the reverse complement.
TCTGTTATAATGAGAATGTTAGTGGCGAGGGAGGGACTTTCGGTATGGAAAGCAGAATTGAAAGAATCAAAAAACAGTTGCATTCATCCAGCTATAAACTAACACCACAGCGAGAGGCAACAGTTCGCGTCCTGTTAGAACACGAAGAGGATCATTTAAGTGCGGAAGATGTCTACCTCCTAGTAAAAGAGAAATCGCCTGAGATAGGCTTGGCAACTGTATATAGAACACTTGAATTGCTGACTGAATTAAAAATTGTCGATAAAATCAACTTTGGTGATGGAGTTTCCCGGTATGACCTGCGTCAGGAAGGGGCAGCCCATTTTCACCACCATTTAGTCTGTATTGAGTGCGGAGCTGTTGATGAAATACAGGAAGATTTGCTTGAAGACGTAGAGGAAGTGGTTGAACGCCGCTGGAACTTTAAAATAAAGGATCACCGCCTTACGTTCCATGGCGTCTGCTACCGCTGCCAGGATAAACAAACAGAAACCGAAGCAGATGAAAATTAATATGATTATTGACAAAGCTTATTCTACATTAGGATAGGCTTTTTTATTTTGGTTGTTTTCGAAAGGATTGTTACTTTTTGTATCTTATTTACTGTGTTGATTGGAGCGGAAATCAACGGGCAACATTTATTTGGGCTGTTTTCAAAAAGGCAAGTGCCCTGAAGAAACATCATTTATACAAATTCAGGTATAATTCTTGTCCAAAATGGCATACCTTTTAATAATAGAAAGCTGACTATCTTTCTTTTTTATTAAAAGTTATGGAGGACCAAACCATGAAATCCTGGCTGGGCATGGCTTTTCAGACCATTAAAGTATTTGTGATTTTTACTGGATGCACAATCCTTTTTTATTATGGTATTATGTGGTTAAACGAAGAATACCAGGATTATCACCGCTATGACGAACCAAGGGGAGCGGCTGTTAAGGTGTCTGCGAGCGGAACTCATGAAGATAGGAGCTTGCTGGACCGGTTAATTCTTTTCTACTTAAACGGGGAGTAATGCAATCATATGGATGATCAGTTAAAAGACTTTATTCATTATTTACTTGTAGAAAAAGGCCTCGCCAAAAATACAATTATCTCTTATGAAAGGGATTTGAAAAGTTATCTGAAGTATCTCAAGTCGGAAGAGAAGATTACAAGTCTTGAAAATGTGCAGCGCACGCATATTGTCCAATTTCTCGGCTTTTTAAAAAAACAGGGCAAATCCTCAAAAACACTGGCCCGTCATATATCCTCCTTAAGGGCCTTTCACCAATTTCTGCTCCGCGAAAAAGCAGTTGGCCATGATCCTTCTGTCCATATAGAAACACCGCAAATGGAACGTTCGCTTCCAAAAGTATTAAACATGCAGGAAGTGGAAACTTTATTGGATCTTCCAGAAATTAAGAATCACTTTGGTCTGCGGGATAAAGCCATGCTTGAACTTTTATATGCTACAGGCATTCGGGTAAGTGAACTGATAGGCTTGAACTCAGGTGATGTTCATTTAACGATGGGCTTTGTAAGATGCATTGGCAAAGGGAACAAGGAACGGATTGTGCCTATTGGCAAAACAGCTTCTGAAGCGCTTGAAAGGTATTTAACTGAAGGAAGAGGCAAGTTTGTTTCTAAAAAGCATAGGGATGAAGCATTATTTTTAAATCATCACGGCAAACGTCTTTCGAGACAGGGTTTCTGGAAAATACTGAAGCGGCTGGCTCAGGAGGCAGGGATCGAGAAGGAGCTTACTCCACATACGCTGAGGCATTCATTTGCCACTCATCTGCTTGAAAATGGTGCTGATTTACGTGCAGTCCAGGAAATGCTTGGACATGCCGATATTTCAACCACGCAAATTTATACGCATGTAACCAAAACTCGGCTTAAAGATGTGTACAGTAAATATCACCCGCGTGCTTAAAAATAGAATCAAATCAAATGTCATAAAGCTGCCATGAAAAATAGGCAGCTTTTTCTTGTCATTTTACCTGTTTATTAGGTAAAATATAGATGTCAGACTTCTGACAAATGAAAGGGCTATGCTTTATAAGTTTTTAGAATGCAGGAATGGAGGTTTGTTCTCCTGGTCCAGCAAGAGAATCAGTGTTAAATAAACCTAAAAAGGGTACTATACGAATATGATTTTTGTAACCGTATTCAAATAATTAGGAGGTTTTCAAATGTCTGCATATACATATAAGCGCGTTTTTTTAATTGTCATGGATTCAGTGGGAATCGGAGAAGCGCCTGATGCCGATAAGTTCGGTGATAAAGGTGCCGATACGATCGGCCACATCGCAGAAAAAATGAATGGCCTGAAGATGCCGAATATGGGCAAACTGGGGCTCAGTAATATTCGCGAAATCAAAGGAATCGAAAAAGCGGATAACCCTATGGCGTTTTACACAAAGATGCAGGAAGCATCAAACGGAAAAGACACAATGACTGGCCATTGGGAAATTATGGGTTTGAATATTCAAACTCCATTTAGAGTCTTTCCTGATGGATTTCCGGAGGAATTGATTTCAGAGCTTGAATCACGCACCGGCAGGAAGATTATTGGGAATAAGCCTGCAAGCGGAACAGAAATCCTGGTTGAACTGGGAGAAGAACATATGAGAACCGGAGCTCTGATTGTCTATACATCAGCCGATTCAGTTCTGCAGATTGCAGCACATGAAGATATAATTCCAATTGAAGAACAGTACAAAATCTGCAAAATCGCACGCGAGCTGACACTTGATGAAAAATATATGGTAGGCCGTGTGATTGCCAGACCATTCGTTGGCGAGCCGGGAAATTTCCAAAGAACATCAAACCGGCATGATTATGCGTTAAAGCCATTTGACCGCACAGTAATGAATGAAATGGCAGATGGCGGACTAGATGTAGTGGCTATTGGGAAAATCTCCGACATTTATGATGGAGAGGGAGTAACTGAGGCCATTCGCACAACATCAAATATGGATGGAATGGATAAGCTGATCGAAACGTTTGATAAAGAGTTTACAGGCCTGAGCTTTGTAAATCTGGTGGATTTTGATGCATTATTTGGCCATAGACGTGATCCGGAAGGGTATGGAAAAGCTCTTGAAGAGTTTGATGAACGCCTGCCTGAAGTCTTTGCAAAAATGCAGGATGGCGACTTATTAATGATCACGGCAGACCACGGCAATGACCCTGTCCATCATGGGACAGATCATACGAGAGAATACGTTCCGCTTCTTGTTTATTCAAAAGATATGAAAGAAGGAAAAGAGCTTCCGGTCAGTGAAACCTTTGCAGATATTGGGGCGACTATAGCGGATAACTTTAAAGTAAAAATGCCGGCCTATGGCAAAAGCTTTTTGGACCAACTGAAATAATTACAATAAAAAAGCAGATGAGGAGATTGATGATGGATTACAGTAAAATTCAAAATGCGGCTGAATTTCTTAAAAATAAATATACAGGCAAGCCAAAGATTGGGCTGATTTTAGGCTCAGGACTTGGTGTATTGGCAGATGAAATCAAAGAACCGGTTAAGATTCCATACAATGAAATCCCTGATTTTCCTGTATCAACAGTAGAGGGCCATGCAGGACAGCTTGTATTTGGACGCTTGAACGGGATTGAAGTGGTTGCTATGCAAGGCCGATTCCATTATTACGAAGGATACTCATTTGATAAGGTAACCTTCCCTGTAAGAGTTATGAATGAGATGGGTGTTGAGAAGCTCATTGTTACCAATGCGGCTGGCGGAGTGAATGAAACCTATTCTCCAGGTGATTTAATGCTTATTTCAGACCATATCAACAATATGGGCAGCAATCCTTTAATCGGTCCTAATGATTCCCGCATGGGTCCGCGTTTTCCGGATATGTCAGAAGCATATTCCAAAGAATTGAGAAAACTTGCCAGAGGACTAGCCGAAAAGCTGAACCTGAAGATTCAGGAAGGAGTGTATGTCGGCAATACAGGCCCAACATATGAAACACCTGCAGAAGTTCGCATGCTGAGAACAATGGGCGGAGATGCAGTCGGCATGTCAACTGTTCCGGAAGTCATCGTTGCACAGCATTCAGGCATGAAGGTACTTGGAATCTCCTGCATCTCAAACATGGCAGCAGGCATCCTTGACCAGCCCCTTAACCATGAAGAAGTAATCGAAACAACAGAAAAAGTCAAAGCTGACTTCCTTCGTTATGTGAAAGCAATTGTTAAGGAATTTGGTGCATAACTTTTAAATTATTTTGGCGGTTATGCGGCTGACTTTTTAAGCAAAACAATAAACGATTAGAATAAAGCCATAAGAATAGAATAAATGAAAGCAGTGGTGTTTGATGATGAGAATGGTAGATCTTATTGAAAAGAAAAGAGATGGACTGGAGTTAACGGCAGAAGAAATTCAATTCGTCATTAAAGGATACACAGACGGTTCGATCCCGGATTATCAGGTAAGTGCTTTAACAATGGCTATCTTCTTCCAGGGGATGACAGAGAACGAAAGAGCCAACTTAACTATGGCAATGGTAGAATCCGGTGATCAAATTGACTTATCCAAAATAGAAGGAATTAAAGTAGACAAACATTCAACTGGCGGTGTAGGCGATACAACAACACTCGTACTGGGGCCGCTTGTAGCTGCAGTAGGTGTTCCGGTTGCGAAAATGTCAGGGCGCGGGCTTGGACATACAGGCGGAACAATCGACAAGCTTGAGGCTGTTGAAGGATTCCATGTGGAAATTGAGAATGAAGAATTTATTAAGCTTGTTAATCAAAATAAAATTGCAGTCATTAGCCAGAGCGGCAACTTAACGCCTGCAGACAAAAAGTTATATGCACTGCGCGATGTAACAGCCACAGTGGACAGTATCCCTCTCATTGCAAGCTCGATTATGAGCAAAAAAATCGCTGCAGGTGCTGACGCCATTGTCCTTGATGTTAAGACAGGCGCCGGCGCATTTATGAAGACACTTGACGATTCACGTGAATTAGCAAAAGCGATGGTCCGCATTGGAAATAATGTTGGCAGAAACACCATGGCTGTTATCTCGGATATGAGCCAGCCGCTCGGTTATGCCATTGGCAATGCCCTTGAAGTAAAGGAAGCTATCGATACATTAAGAGGCGAAGGACCTGAAGATCTGACTGAGCTATGCCTGACCCTGGGCAGCCATATGGTTTTCCTGGCGAAAAAAGCGGATTCATTGAAGGAAGCGCGTGAAAAGTTAGAGAATGCTATGAAGGACGGTTCAGCTTTAGAAACATTTAAAGTATTCCTAAGCTCACAAGGCGGAGATGCGTCAGTTGTCGATGATCCGCAAAAACTGCCTCAGTCAAAATATACATTTGAATTAGAAGCTAAGCAGGATGGGTATGTTTCTGAGATTGTTGCCGATGAAATCGGAACTGCAGCCATGCTATTGGGAGCAGGAAGAGCAACCAAGGAATCAGAAATTGATCTGGCCGTCGGCCTGATTTTAAGAAAGAAAATCGGCGACCGGGTACAAAAGGGCGATTCTCTCGTAACCATCTGCAGCAATTTCGAAAATGTAGAAGAAGTAAGAAATATGCTTTATGAAAACATTACGCTTTCCACTGAAAAAGTGGAGGCACCAGTATTAATTCATGAAGAAATAACTGAATAATATTGAAGGGAAAAGCCGCCGGGGATTTATATCCGGCGGCTTTTTGGCGCGGAGCTGACTGTTTAATTTCTTTTTAGTCTTACTGAACTGTATAAATTTTCTTTAACTGGAAAAAATGAAGGCTATAAAGAATGGAGGTATTGTGTGATGAAACGACTAGTCTCATTAATGTTAATAGCATTATTAATGGCAACAATCTTTGCTCCTTCCGGGTTTGCAAGAGAAAGCAGCGCAGATTTAGCGGATAATGTGAAGTCCGCAATTCTTATCGAGCGTGATACCGGTTCGGTATTGTATGAAAAAAACAGCGGTGAGCAGCTTCCGCCTGCCAGCATGACAAAAGTCATGACCATGCTCTTAATTATGGAAGCGATAGATGAAGGAAAGCTTTCATGGGATGAGAAAGTTCGGACAAGTGAATATGCAGCATCAATGGGCGGTTCGCAAATCTTCCTGGAGCCAGGTGAAGAAATGACCACAAAGCAAATGCTGCAGGGGATTGCCATTGGTTCCGGTAATGATGCATCCGTTGCAATGGCCGAGAGAATTGCCGGTTCAGAAGAAGCTTTTGTTGAAATGATGAATAAAAAGGCAAAGGAATTAGGCCTGAAAAATACTAATTTCCAAAACCCTACAGGCCTGTCAGCTAAAGAACATTACAGTACTGCGCATGATATGGCCATAATGGCCAAAGAGCTTCTTAAATATGAGAAAATAACTGATTTTACAGGCACATATGAAGCCTATCTTCGTGAAGACACAGATAAAAAATTCTGGCTGGTCAATACAAATCGCCTTGTGCGTTTTTATCCAGGTGTTGATGGCCTCAAAACAGGCTTTACTTCAGAAGCAAAATACTGTCTGACGGCAACAGCCGAGAAAGACGGAATGCGGGTTATAGCCGTTGTATTTGGCGCACCAACTTCAAAAGAACGCAATGCCCAAGTGACTAAAATGCTCGACTTTGCATACAGCCAATATAAGACACACCCAATGTATGAAAGAAATCACGTTCTTGGAAAAGTTGAAGTTAGCAAAGGCGAAAAGAAAATGGTTGAAGCCCTGACTAGTGAACCGATTTCCCTTTTAACTAAAAAAGGAGAAAGCATCAAGGAAATTGAACAGAAGATTACTTTAAATAAAAATATTAAAGCTCCTGTCCAAAAGGGTGATCAGATCGGAACACTAACTTTGAAAAAGGATGGAAAAGTCTTGGTTGAAAGCCCTTTGGTTGCTAAAGAAAATAGCAATGAAGCATCATGGTGGACATTGTTTAAACGATCCATGGGGTTATTTTCAAAAACTGAATAAATAACCATTTATATTTGTCGAAATACATCCCTATGATTATTATTTTTAGCGAAAATACACTAGTTTTGTCTCCAGGGAGGAAATGAAGCTTCAAGCATCGAAATTGATTCACTATAAGGGCGGATACCGGAATTTATTTAGGTTCCGGATCATCCTATCCGGAGGAAAAGCAAGAGCATTAGCGGCTTTTTCAGTTGCGGATACCAGATAAGGAGGGCAAGATAGTGAGTCTTAACATTAATTTGGAAGTAAAGCATGATGTCTTATGTATTCGTTTAAGCGGGGAACTGGACCATCATTCGGCAGATGAACTGCGTGAACAGGCGACGAGGGCGATTGAAGATCATGACATCCATCATATTATATTAAACCTTGATCAGCTTTCTTTTATGGATAGTTCAGGGCTGGGAGTGATTCTGGGCCGCTACAAACAAATCAAACAAAAGCATGGTGAAATGGTTGTTTGTGCGATTTCTCCAGCAGTGCAGAGACTATTTGATATGTCGGGTTTATTTAAGATCATCCGTTTAGAACCGACAGAAGAAAACGCACTGCAAAGATTGGGGGTTGCCTGAACTATGAAAAATGTGATGAACCTCGAATTCAGTGCGCTTAGCCAAAATGAATCATTCGCACGTGTCACTGTTGCTGCCTTTATTTCCCAGCTTGATCCGACAATGGACGAACTGACAGAAATTAAAACGGTCGTTTCTGAAGCTGTAACCAACTCCATTATTCACGGTTATGAAAATGATCCTAATGGGGTTGTCTATATATCTGTCCTGATTGAAGATGGATTCATTGATTTGACCATTAAGGATAAAGGCCTTGGTATTATGGATGTGGAGGAGGCGCGGCAGCCATTATTTACAACAAAACCTGAATTGGAAAGATCAGGTATGGGCTTTACCATCATGGAGAATTTCATGGACGAAATCGAAATCAAATCGCAGCCGGGAATAGGCACAGAGATCCGATTAAGGAAGCATTTATCAAATAGTAAAATGCTATGCAATTAAGGGAGTCTTGCTATGGATGTGGAGGTTAAAGCAGAGAAGGGCCAAACCTATTTAAAGGACAATGAAGTCAAGGAGCTAATAAAGCAAAGCCAAAGCGGAGATCAGGGTGCAAGGGACAAAATAGTTCAAAAAAATATGCGTCTTGTCTGGTCTGTCGTCCAGAGATTCTTGAATAGAGGATATGAACCCGATGACCTCTTCCAAATTGGCTGTATCGGCTTGTTGAAATCGGTTGATAAGTTTGATCTCAGTTATGATGTAAAGTTTTCGACCTATGCGGTTCCAATGATTATCGGAGAAATCCAAAGGTTCATACGGGATGATGGAACAGTAAAAGTAAGCCGTTCTTTAAAGGAAATGGGCAATAAAATCAGGAAAGCCAAAGACGAGTTATCAAAAACGCTTGGCCGCATCCCAACCGTTACAGAGCTTTCTGAGTTTCTGGAAATTTCTCCGGAAGATATTATCCTTGCCCAGGAAGCAAGCCGGATCCCATCTTCTATACATGAAACAGTGTATGAAAACGACGGAGATCCCATTACACTGCTCGATCAGATTGATGATGGCAATGAAGGAAAATGGTTTGATAAAATAGCATTAAAAGAAGCGATCCGTGAATTGGATGAGCGGGAAAGACTGATTGTTTACTTGCGCTACTATAAAGATCAGACTCAATCCGAAGTGGCGGCAAGGCTTGGTATTTCCCAAGTGCAGGTGTCGCGACTGGAAAAAAAGATACTTCAGCAAATGAAAGACGGGATGGATATTTAAATCCATCCCGTCTTTCATTTTTTTATATAACACTTCAGTGCTTTTCGACGCTTTTCAAACAGCCAATTATTGGAGTTCATGAAGCTAATATATGTAACTCATACTAAATATAGACACAAAAGCGAAACGCTCTAAATAGGCGAACCAATTTCAATTTCGAAAAGGATATTACTTTGTGGGAAGTGAGCATATTGGAAAAAACAGTTTATATTCGCTTGCGGCACCGTCTGCAAATAAGGCCCAATCAGAGAATACTGCTGAAAGATATTGCACAGGTCATTGCCGATGAAGACATTTACGAAAAGCTTTGTGCACTACCGCTTTATCAAGTAAGCGAGCAGGATCGGAATATTGTCGTTATTGACGTTATGAAGGTAATTAGGACCATAACCCAATTGTTTTCAAAAATTGAAGTCCAGTCGATCGGGCCGGCTCAAGCGATAGTCGAGGTGGTTACAAAGAAGCGCAAAGTATCATTTCCTCTCTTTCTGCTGGTTTGGCTGCTTCTGTTTATAGGTGCAGCCCTGGCTATTATGAATTTTCATGAAGACGTGAGCATGCAGGATGTACAGCTGAGAATTTACACTCTCATAACCGGAGAAGTGGACAGCCGGCCACTCATTTTTCAAATCCCCTATTCGATTGGCCTGGGGCTTGGCATGATCATTTTCTTTAACCATGTTTTTAAGAAGCGGCTGAACGAGGAGCCAAGCCCATTGGAAGTAGAAATGTTTAATTTTCAGCTTGATCTTGATAACTATTTTGCATTGAAAGAGAACAAGGAGAGTATGAAGTATCTTGATGACCATTAATGTTGTCCTGGTAATGATCATAGGATTTGCAGGCGGGCTCGCTGTTGGTTCAGGTTTTGTTGCTTTTCTGGCTGTTTTGGGCATCATCCCAAGGCTTACCCAGCTGAGCAAAACGATGAAGATGATCCATTATTATGAAACTGCAGTCGTAATGGGGGCTTTGGCGGGTGCACTGGCTACTTTATGGAATCCGGTATTACACCTGACACCCCTGCTTTTAATACCCATTGGGCTGGCTTCAGGCATATTTATTGGCATGCTGGCAGCAGCTTTAACTGAAGTATTGAATGTTTTTCCAATCCTTGCGAAAAGAATCGGTGTAGATGGAAAGATTGTCATTTTATTGATGGCATTTGTATTTGGAAAGGTGTTCGGATCACTGTTTCAATGGATTTATTTTGTAAATAAATAAGCAATCGGCTGGGCATATTTAAGAAAAATGAGGATTCGGAAAGGAAAACTGCTATGGATGATCGGAGGCACGTCATTCTTATAACTGATGGAGACGATTTTGCAAGAAAGACAGTGGAGCGTGTTGCGAAGGAAATTGGAGGAAGATGCCTATCCTTGTCGCATGGAAATCCTTCAGTCTTAAACGGTCAGCAAATCGTCAAGCTGATAAAAAAAGTCTCCCATGATCCCGTATTGGTCATGTTTGATGACAGCGGGTTTATCGGGGAGGGAGCCGGAGAGAATGCGCTGAAGTATGTTGCGTGCCATAACGATATCGATGTTCTGGGAGTCATAGCAGTTGCCTCAAAAACAAGACAGGCCGAGTGGACAAAAGTAGATGTATGTATCGATAACAACGGGGAATTGACTCCATACGGAGTTGATAAGTTCGGAGTACCCGAGATGGAAATTGGCAGAATTAATGGTGATACCGTTTATTGTCTTGATCAGCTGGATGTGCCGATAATCGTAGGAATTGGCGATATCGGAAAGATGTCTAAAAAAGATCATTATGAATTAGGTTCGCCAATAACTAAAAAGGCAGTAGAGCTTATATTGGAAAGGAGCGGCTATTATGACACGAAACAAGACGAAGGATGATAAGACACGTATATTTGAGTCCGTCCATGAAATTGAAAAGTACATGAAAAATAGAGTTGGCCTGGGAGAAAGCTTCGATCTGGGTGTCAGAAAGCTAACGATCTTAAGGAAGGATGTTCATTTCTATTATATTAATGGACTAACGGATACGAGTTATATCATTGCCATCATTGAGGGTCTGGTTGGGATCAATGACAGTGAAAAACTTTCCTCTAACCTATTTAACATCATCGAGAACAGGCTGAGGCATCAATCCATTGAGCACATTAAGACAATGGATGAATTGGTTGATCAGGTACTATCAGGCCTGATTGTCGTTGTAGGCGAGGGTGAGGGAGAAGGGCTTGTCATCGATGTCAGAAGCTATCCCGGCAGAACCCCGGAGGAACCGGATACTGAAAAAGTTATCCGCGGCTCAAGAGATGGCTATGTAGAGAATATTATAGTAAACACAGCCCTGACCCGCAGAAGGATTAGAGATGAACGGCTGCGCTTTGAAATCATGCGTGTTGGTGAAAGATCCAAAACAGATGTAGCCATTGGGTTCATTAAAGATGTGGCTAATAAGGATTTAGTTGATTTAATTAGAAAAGAAATTAAAGCGATTGAAATCGATGGCATTACAATGGCTGATAAAACAGTCGAGGAATTTCTTTTAAAGCAGGGATACAATCCCTTCCCGCTGGTTCGGTATACGGAAAGAGCAGATGTGGCAGCAGCCCATTTGCTTGAAGGGCATGTCATTATATTCGTTGATACTTCACCAAGTGTCATAATTACACCTACAACATATTTTCATCATTTACAGCATGCAGAAGAATACAGGCAATCGCCAGCAGTCGGCACATTTGTCCGATGGATACGTTTCTTAGGCCTATTGGCATCGATTGTGCTGCTGCCGCTTTGGTTTTTGTTCGTTTTGGAGCCTTCACTCCTGCCTGAAAGAATTGCGTTTGTCGGTCCCAATGAAGAAACGAATGTTCCTGTCATTGTCCAGCTGTTTCTTGCCGATGTCGGGATTGAATTTCTAAGGATTGCTGCCATTCATACACCAACTCCGCTTTCAACCGCAATGGGTTTGATAGCAGCAGTTCTTATTGGGCAAATTGCTATTGATGTTGGTTTGTTTGTGCCAGAGGTCATCTTGTATGTAGCGCTTGCAGCAATCGGAACATTTGCAACGCCAAGCTATGAATTGAGTATTGCAAATAAGATTGTAAGACTTGGCCTGCTTATTGCTGTCGCGATTTTCCATACACCAGGCTTGGTAGTAGGGCTTACACTGACCATTCTTCTGCTAGCAAGCATCAAATCATTGAACACACCATATCTTTGGCCGTTTATTCCATTCAGCCCGGTGGCTTTAACCCAAATCCTGATTCGCCGTTCGATGCCTGGCTCTAAAATACGGCCAAGCATTGTCCAGACTAAAAATCGTTACAAGCAGCCTGCAAAATAAGAAATACGCGTAATGCCGATTGCTAAGATACACGAAATATGGTAAAGTTTTTTTAATTAAATAAAGGATTAAAGGAAACAGAATAGACAGTCTCTTGTGATGCTGTCTATTTCTTTCATAAATTGATTCAGTCTCGGGGGCAAAGACATCTAGCCGATGCTCTCCTGAGGAAAAGGAAGAGGGGGAACCATGTTTTTTCACGGCACCATGAAGGTAAATGACAAAGGGCATCTTGAAATTGGCGGTATGGATACAGTTGAACTCGCCAGTCAATTTGGAACACCTTTATATGTATATGATGTGGCATTAATAAGAGAAAGAGCAAGGGGCTTTAAGAAAACTTTCGAGAAGCTTGGAATAGAAGCCCAAGTTGCATATGCGAGCAAAGCTTTTTCAACAGTGGCAATGGTGCAGCTTGTAGATGAAGAAGGTCTTTCATTGGATGTAGTATCAGGCGGAGAGTTATACACTGCTCTTGCTGCAGATTTTCCATCTGAAAGAATCCACTTTCACGGGAACAATAAGAGCAGAGAAGAATTGGAAATGGCTTTAAAGAATCATGTCGGCTGTATTGTTGTCGATAATTTTTATGAACTGGAATTATTAGCGGAGATATGTGAATCTCTTGCAGCGAAAACAAAAATTTTACTGAGGGTCACGCCTGGAATTGAAGCTCATACCCATGACTATATCTTAACCGGCCAGGAAGATTCAAAGTTTGGATTTGACCTGCAGAATGGCCAGGCTGAAAAGGCTCTGCAAATTGCTCTGAAATCAAGCTGGATTGAAACGCTTGGACTGCACTGTCATATCGGGTCTCAGATTTTCGATACAACAGGCTTCATTTTGGCTGCCAAGAAAATCTTTGAGAAGATGGCAGAGTGGAAAGAAAAACATGCATATGAACCTAAAGTGCTTAACTTAGGCGGAGGTTTTGGAATTCGCTATACAGAAGAAGATGATCCGATTCATGCATCTCAATATGTTGAAGAAATTATCGGGGAAGTTAAAAAACAGGCTAAACATTTTTCCATGAAAATGCCGGAAATTTGGATTGAGCCGGGGCGTTCCCTTGTGGGAGATGCCGGAACAACTTTATACCAGACAGGGTCGCGCAAAGAGGTTCCTAATGTAAGAAATTATCTGGCTGTGGATGGCGGCATGAGTGACAATATCAGGCCGGCCCTTTATCAGGCTAAGTATGAAGCGGTACTTGCAAACCGGGTATTGGATAAGCCTGAAGAGACAGTATCAATTGCCGGAAAATGCTGTGAATCAGGCGATATGCTCATTTGGGATTTGCCTCTTCCAAAAGCAGGGGATCAAGACCTCCTGGCCGTTTTCTGTACAGGCGCATACGGTTATTCCATGGCAAACAACTATAACCGGATCCCAAGGCCGCCTGTGGTTTTTATTGAAAATGGCGAGGCTAAGCTGGTTGTTAAAAGGGAGACATACGAGGATCTATTACGATTGGATCTGCCGATTAATGAAAAAATAAAAAATTAAGCTGCCCGCTAAGGCAGCTTAATTTTTTAGGAGAAGAAGGCTTTAACCGCGTCTATTACACTAGTGAAAAAACGCTTTAGGCTTTCTAAAAAACCCTGGCCTTCTTCACTTTCAAGGTAATTGGAAATTTTGTCTTTTGCCTGGTTAAGCTGCTCGCCGACCTGATTCCAATCGATATCAAGCTCTTTCAGCTTGTTGAATAAATCTATTAAACTTAGAATCTCCTGTTCGTTCAGAGTGATGCCAAGCTCCTTTGCTGCATTTTCGATAATTGTTCTGAGTTCTGCATCGGTTTCAGGTGAATTTTTGGCAATTTCCTCTTTAATTTTGGCAATTAATGCAGCTGCGTTCTCGTTTCCAACCGAATCGCCGAGCTTGGCTGTTTCCACCATTTCTTCATTGGCAGCCTGTTTAACATCTTCAGGAATCGTTTTTTCGGCTGAAATTTCATATGCCTTGATAATCCCTGTTAAAGCAGCTGTTCCAGAGACATTTGCAGGTGCTGTTATATAAATCTTTGCATCTTTTACACCTGCAGTAATCAAAGCATTAATGTACATTTCATCAGTGACCCAGTTAATATTCTTAGTCTCGACTTCAAGGCCGGAGCCTTGTTTTGCTACTGTGACTGCCGAAGAAGATATCGCTCTTGTTCCTATTAGAGCTTTAGAGATATAATTTCCAAGATATTGATGTTCTTCCTCATTTGAAACAGTAATGATGGTCGCATCTTTTGGAGCTTTCATTTCAGCCAGAAGCATATTTTTTTGTTCTTCTGATAGATTCTCTCCTAAAGTGACAATTACATCACCTTCCGCCATATCGGCAAATGCCTGTATCGGCAAAATAAATAATAGCGACATTATTAATAGAACTAGCGTTTTATTCCATTTCATGCGGTTTCCTCCCGGAGCAAAAATAGGGAAGCCATTTATGACAATTCTGCGGCTCGCTTAATGGCTTCCTGTAAATAGACGAATCTTTACGCGGAAAAGTTTCAATTCTTCTCTAACAGAAACCTTAGCTCAAAATTCCTATTTCAGCAAGCAGAATGGAATTATGAGAAAGAATAGTGTAAAATGAATGATAGTTTGTAAGTCATAGGATTTATATATAAATGGGGGCAGTAAGGAAATATGAAAAAAAGCAATTGGCTTCTTTTTATAATATTGCTTGTGTTAAGCATCGGATGGGGACTTGTTTACTGGTTCTTTATAGTTTAGAGCTTTGCAGCGAAGAAGGCGTTAAGGCAGCCGGTTTTATTCGAAAATAGCAACATTCAGCATGAATACATATACTGTTATGAAAAGTTTACAAATATTAAAATATGGGAAAAATAGTTTATGATGTTTTTATTCAAATAATGAGGGATTAATATGCTAATTCGATATAAAAAGTCATTTGAAAAAATTGCAATGGGTCTTTTATCTTTCATGCCTAATGAAAAAGACTTGAAAAGGCTGCAGCAGACGATGAAGCAATATGAATCAGAAGAAAATCGGCAGCTGTTTTTGTGGAAGGAAGGCGAAGATATCATTGGGCTGGTCGGTGTTACATCAAGTGATCAGACAATGGAGATTCAGCATATCTCTGTTAACCCGTCACACCGGCATCAAGGCATTGGCAAAACAATGATAAAAGCATTGGATGAACTATATCCTGGGAAAACTTTAACTGCAACGGATGAAACCAAATCTTTTCTAAGCAAATGTGATGTTAACTAACAAAAGCGGAAGTACCTGGCACAAACCCAGCATCTGCACAGCAGGACCGCTATCGGGGTTCTGCAATATACTTTGTTACATGGAAAAAGGCAGCGAATAATCATTATTCCTGCCTTTTTTTCTGATTCAGGGCATCAAGTCTTTCTTTAATAACCATGGTTCTATCTCTTCTTTTATGGCGGTGCACAATATCTTTATCTGGAAAATTGCTGTCAGAACACCAGGGAAATCCTCTGGATGCGCAGTCCTGTATGCATTTTTCCTTGAGCAAGGGATCAATAATAGGCAAGTTAACGCTGGAGTACTTTCCGCCTTTTTGAATCAGCACAAGCCTGTCCTTAAGATCCTTTTTCAATTGATCTGTATCCAGACCCAATGCCTGTATTTCTCCAGCCCTGCAATCCAAAATGCCGATTCCTTTGCGGAGGGTCCGTTCTGCACCATTAAAATTCTCTCTGCGATGATGATAAAAAGAAACTGCCATAAGAATTAATCCGACCCATGCAGACTTTTTATTGTTTGGATCCGTATTCTTCCAATACTCCTCCAGTATTTCGTGACATTCAAAATAATCACGGTCACCATGAAAATGGACCAGGAACTCGATATATTTATCAGGATACATACTTTCACTCCTTGACAATGATTACTTTATTTTATCACAGCACAATCGATTATCAGAAAAATAAAAGCCCGGCGCTTAACCGGGCTTTTACAGCTTTTTAATCTGAACAAATATATGTTGGCGCTCTTGGGTTTCTAATAGGACAGCCTCTTTTGGCAAATGTGCACAATTTGCTGTGATAAACACAGCGATTTAGCAGAACCAGGAAGCTCCGACTATAATTAATAGGATGAACAGTACGACAATTAAAGCAAACCCGGTTCCGCAATCTCCTAATCCAGCATTAGACATATAAAATACCTCCTGTATCTTTATTTCCATACATCGTATGTAGGCAATTGCCTGATTGATTGGGCGCATGAAAAAAATTCTGGTATGAAGCAGGGGCATTGCGGGCATCAGGGTTATTTTTCTATTGGATAACATCCATGAATAATCTATACTAGATATAGCCTTTTGGCATTTAAGGGAATTTATATTAGGAAAATTTGGTGGGTATTTTATGCAATATGATCATTACAACGTCAAAATAGATGCTTTTGAGGGGCCTCTGGATCTTCTTCTTCATCTTATTAACAGGCTTGAAATTGATATCTATGACATTCCTGTATCAGAAATCACCGAGCAATACCTCATTTATATACATACAATGAAGGAGCTTCAGCTTGACGTAGCAAGCGAATATCTTGTAATGGCCGCTACGCTTCTGGCTATTAAAAGCAAAATGCTGCTTCCAAAGCATGAAGAGGAAGAGCTCGAAGATGAATTTGGATTAGAAATGGAAGAAGACCCCAGAGATGAACTTGTAGAACGGCTGATTGAATACCGTAAATATAAGGAAGCTGCAGAAGAGCTTAAGGAGAGGGAACAGGATAGAAGTTTAATGTATACAAAGCCGCCTGCAGACCTTTCGGAATATGTGAATGAATCACAGCAGGAAAAAGCAGATTTGAATGTAAGTCTTTATGATATGCTTGGCGCTTTGCAAAAGTTATTAAGAAGGAAGAAACTCCAAAGGCCGCTTTCTGCAAAAGTTGCCCGCCAGGAGATTCCCATTGAAAAGCGGATGTCTGAAATTGTAGAACAGTTAAGGAGTATAAAAGGCAGGAAAAAATTCACCGATCTTTTTCCGGTATCGGACAAAGAGCATATAGTAGTAACTTTCCTGGCGGTACTGGAGTTAATCAAACGAAAAGAAATACAGGTCGAGCAGGACAAAAATTTCTCGGATATTTATGTAGCTTCCATGGAAGGAGGAAAATAGTGTGGAGATTGTTAATTGGAAGGGGATAGCTGAAAGCCTCCTGTTTGCAGCTGGTGATGAAGGCTTGTCTCTTAAGCAAATTGCCCATGTTCTGGAGGTGGAAGAGAATCAGGCCCGTGAAATCATGGACAGTCTTATGGAAGACTACAATACTAGCAGCCGCGGAATTATGGCTGTTGAATTGGCGGGGACTTTTCAGCTGGTAACGAAAAAAGAGTTTTCCCCATACCTGAAGAAGCTGGTGGAATCTCCTTCTGCCGCCTCCCTTTCTCAGGCGGCACTCGAGACACTCGCAATTATTGCTTACAGACAGCCCATTACAAGGACAGAGATTGAGGAGATTAGGGGAGTCAAGACAGAGAGACCTCTTCATACATTGTCAGCAAAAGCCCTGATTAAAGAAGTTGGACGGGCAGATGGAACAGGGCGTGCCTACCTGTATGGAACGACTAAAGAATTCCTCGATTATTTTGGCCTTAAAAGCATAGAAGAGCTTCCGCCGCTCCCGGATAAGATTAGTGAAGAAGAGGATTCATTACAGGAAGAGGCAGATTTATTCTTTGAAAAGTTCCAGGAGCTCGATTCTTGAGTTTTCTGACACATTACATAGGAAGTGTGGTAAAATAAATTTAAATTTTCCCTTTCCTTTTAATACATATTATCTTAAAACCATCGGGAAATAGGAGGGTTTTGCTTGCTGATTAAACATTGCAGGGGATATGAGCTTGAAAAAGAAAAGCCAAACACCTCGGAAGATTTTTTTAACAGAAGTGAAATTGTGTTCGAAGAAGATGGACAGGAGAAAACTTTTCATGTTTTATACGTCCGTTTCTTTGATGAATCCATGAATGAGTTCACGCCATATGACCAGGATCCAGTCTTTCAGGCTGGTTCTAGAGAAGTCCAGTTCAAGGATCTTGTTGCTCTTTCATGTTTATTGAAGAACCCGGGTTTTAGGCACCGCAAACGAATTTATCTTAATTCAAAGGCTGATTTTGCATCCTATTTTCAGGATCTGGACTTTTCCAGGCTTCCCTCCATTTTTGAAGCGCTGGAGAATAATAAATCCTATGACCTGCGATCACCTTTAGATTTCATTGTTCAACCGCAACAATAGCCAGTGTATAATTATGGGGGTGTAATGGATGGGAAATTCAATTGTTAAATCACAAATGGAAGATGTGAAAAATTTCCTAGGTAATAGCGTTGCTGCATTCGAAGATTTCTTAAATAATACAACAATTAAAGATCTTGAAGCAGAAAAACAAGGGAATGCGAATTATTATAAAAGCATCCTCTCACATGTGAGAAAACTGCTCGTATATTGTGAAGAAGGACTTGATACCAGCACGATCATATTAAAAAGTGACCCTTTTCAAAAAGGTGCTGCAGAAAAGACATTATACCGGATTTACCATCAATGCATTGAAGAGTTTTTCTCTCCGAAAAATGATGCCTGGTTTGAGAATAGCCGTTCAGCATATACAGGAAAAAACTCAATCCAGTTTCATGATGAAGTTCCGGACAGCCTGAAAACAATGTTCAGGCAGCTGGAATCAGAGTTCCAGCGGATTCGTGAGGAACTTGAATATTACGAAACCGATTACCGGACAAAAATGATTCAATCCAAATAGAAATGGAAGTTGAAGAACAGCAGGCAGCTGTTCTTTTTTTGATGGCGCGTTATATACAGATTTCCTTTTTCAGTGGAAAACGTACAAACTTTCACTCATACAAATAAAAAGTGAGCCATTATAGGAAGCGAGTGAGGGATTGTATGAGTAAAATGGAAGATTACATTAAGGACGTTACAAAATGGAACAAAGAGCTAAGAGATTTTTTAGACTCGGAGGATGTTGAACAAAACAATGAACTGTGGCAGAGGCTGGATCATTTTACCGAAATTATGGATGGAATAAACGGCCCCCTGGATATAGAAGGTTTGGAAAAGCTGCAGGAACAAGTGGACTCTCTTCATTCCGATATGGAGAATTATTTTTCCAATAGACAGCAGCTTGGAAATATCTATATGAATGAACCGTACATTTCTGCGGGAAAGCATATTTTACCCCCGCTCCCTTATGATTACAGTGCACTTGAACCGCACATCTCAGCGGAAATTATGAGGCTGCATCATGATAAGCATCATCAATCATATGTTGATGGGTTGAACAAAGCGGAGGTAATGCTTCAAAATGCCAGGAATAATAATGATTACAGCCTCGTAAAACACTGGTCCCGCGAGCTCGCCTTTCATGGCTCCGGCCATTATTTGCATACGATTTTCTGGAATAATATGAGTCCTGAAGGCGGAGGAAGCCCGTCTGGGGCACTCCTGAAGGAAATAAACAAATACTTTGGGAGCTTTGAGAAATTCAAAAGCCATTTCACTGAAGCAGCCAAGCAGGCAGAAGGAGTGGGCTGGGCAATCCTGGTGTGGTCTCCAAGAGCGCGCAGACTCGAAATACTTCAATCGGAAAGACATATGCTTTTAACTCAGTGGGATACAATCCCTCTGCTGGCTTTGGATGTATGGGAACATGCTTATTATCTGCAATATAAAAATAACCGCGGAGATTATATTAAAAATTGGTGGAATGTTGTCAACTGGAAGGATGTCGAAGACAGATATTTAAAAGCATCTGAATTAAAATGGAAGCCATTCTAAATAGGAGCAGAAAGAAGTAAGAGGGGAGTACAAAGAGTATTCCCCTCATTTTTGATGTACAAGCTATTTCCAAACCCTGAATACAAGTCAAACATAATTGTCATATCACTACTTGTCCTGCATAAACTTGTACAAATAAATGAAAAACATGCGGCTCCTCCCTTGTGGGGAGATCATGTATTTCGCTCAATCTGACATCCACAAAGGAGACGGGGTTTTGTGCAATGAAAATGTTTAGCAGGCTGATGGCCATAGCTTTGGTCACCGCGCTGATGATGATGAATTTTCCTCAGAAGACAGAGGCTTCAGTTTCAGTAAGTGCCCGGAGCGCAATATTAATGGAACAGGATTCTGGCCGTATCCTTTACCAGAAAGAAGCTAATGAAGTGAGGAGAATAGCAAGCATTACAAAAATCATGACAGCAATTCTGGCCATAGAATCCGGAAAAATGGACGATATGGTTAAAGTAAGTGATCGTGCTGTGAGAGCGGAAGGGTCATCGATATATCTAAAAGCAGGAGAAAAAATAAAGCTTGAAGATCTGGTTTACGGGCTTATGCTTCGTTCAGGCAATGACTCTGCAGTCGCAATCGCAGAGCATGTCGGCGGAAGCCTTGAAGGGTTTGGCTTTTTAATGAATAAGAAAGCTGAAGAAATCGGCATGAAGAATACCCATTTTGCAAACCCCCATGGTCTGGATGATCATGAAGACCATTATTCGACTGCATATGATATGGCTTTGCTGACCAGGTATGCAATGAATAATGAAACTTACCAAAAAATCGCAGGAACAAAGGTACACCGTGCACCAAATCCTAATGAAAGCTGGGACAGGGTATGGAAAAATAAAAATAGGCTCCTGACCGAATTATATGAGTATTGCACAGGGGGGAAAACAGGATATACAAAAAGGGCGAAGAGAACTCTTGTAACAACAGCATCGAAAGGCAGCCTTAATCTGATTGCAGTCACCTTAAACGGGCCGGATGACTGGAATGACCATATTAATATGTATGAAACAGCTTTTAGAGCCTATGATTCAGTGGAAGTCCTGCCTGAGGGAATTATATCGGATATTGATGATGAATTTTATAAAGGCAGGGTTTATATGAAGCATTCATACAATTATCCTGTTACAAAAGAAGAGAAAAACCACTTTAAAATTGATATCAAGCTGCTGAAGCCTGAATCAGAATGGGAAGACGGCAGGACAACACCTGAAGTGGTCGGTCAGGCAACCGTGTATTTTGAAGATCAGCTGATTAAAAAGCTCCCAATCTATTATAAGCATGCTGAGGTTAAAGAGGATAAGTCGCTATTAGACTATTTTAAGGGTCTTTTTACCTCAATTGCAGGGGTGAAGACAAATGGTTAATATTATTTGGGTGATGCTTACCGCGATAGGCTTAGTTTTTGCTATGATAAACGGCACCATAAATGAAGTGAACGAAGCCATTTTCAATGGTGCGAAAGAAGCGGTTACGTTATGTATCGGTCTAATCAGCATTCTTGTTTTTTGGCTTGGCATGATGAAAATTGCTGAGGACGCCGGATTGCTGAATAAGCTTGCTTCCTTATTCAGGCCAATTGTGAAAAAGCTTTTTCCAGAAGTGCCCGGTGATCATCCGGCAATGGGGTATATGCTTTCGAACATGATGGCCAATATGTTCGGCCTGGGAAACGCAGCTACCCCTCTCGGCATTAAAGCTATGGAAGAGCTGAAAAGATTGAATGGGGGAAAAAATGAAGCAAGCCGTTCTATGATAACCTTTTTGGCCATCAACACATCAAGTCTGACTTTAATTCCTACAACCGTGATTGCCATACGGATGAATTATAATTCTGCCTCGCCCACCGATATCGTAGGTCCTACTTTAGTGGCTACTTTCTGCTCTACATTGGCCGCAATAATGATTGACCGTTATTTCTATTACCGAAGAACGAGAAAAGGATGAGGTTGGATGGAGATTGTTTCAGCTGTTTCCCTTTGGTTAATTCCTATTTTAATAGGCTTTATATTAATATATGGAACATTTAAGAAAGTTCCTACCTATGAAAGCTTTACTGAAGGCGGAAAAGAAGGTATAAAAATTGCTGTATCCATTATTCCTTTTCTTGTCGGGATGCTTGTAGCCATATCGGTTTTCAGGGCTTCCGGTGCCCTGGAGTATTTTATGAATCTGATCAGGCCAGGACTGGAGGCAATTGGAGTGCCTCCTGATATCGTACCCCTGGCTATCATTCGTCCGATCTCTGGAACTGCAGCACTGGGAATGACCAGTGACTTAATTGCTGTCCATGGTCCGGACTCCTTCATAGGCAGGCTTGCCTCAGTACTGCAGGGCAGCACAGATACAACTTTTTATGTCCTGACGGTCTACTTTGGAGCAGTGGGAATCAAAAAAATGGGAGATGCCCTTAAAGTCGGGCTGCTGGCCGATTTGGCAGGCATCATAGCATCCATTGTGATCGTAACACTTGTTTTTGGCAGTATGTAGCCATTAAAGAAATCATCCAGTACAAAAGATACCTGAGTGTGGGTATCTTTTTTATTTTACTTTCAAATTCCAACTTTCAGTAATTACAGTTTATTTCTTACCTAAGCTGTTTTGACAATGGTTTGCTTTGAAAACTTGACGAATTATGTCATAATTCATTAGGAGTGAAAAAGTATGAAGTATTGTTAATAAAACTTTGAGGTGACATAAATGGAAAGATTGCAGAAAGTTATTGCCCATGCGGGGGTTGCTTCGCGAAGAAAAGCTGAAGAGCTAATGGCTGAAGGCCGAGTAAGGGTTAACGGAAAAACAGTAAAGGAACTGGGTGTTAAGGTCTCTCCTTCTGACCGCATTGAAGTGGATGGAATACCGTTGGAGAGAGAGGAGCCTGTTTATTTTCTTCTCTATAAACCAAGAGGCGTAATTTCAGCTGTTTCCGATGACAAGGGCAGAAAAGTCGTCACGGATTTCTTTGAGGGAATCAAACAAAGAATATACCCTGTTGGAAGGCTGGATTACGATACATCAGGAATTCTCATTCTTACCAATGACGGGGAGTTTGCAAATCTTTTAATGCACCCCAGTAATGAGATCGAAAAAGTTTATGTTGCCAAGTTGAAAGGCATCCCTTCAAAAGAAAAAATG
This sequence comes from Cytobacillus firmus NBRC 15306, assembly GCF_001591465.1. Taxonomy (GTDB): domain Bacteria; phylum Bacillota; class Bacilli; order Bacillales; family Cytobacillaceae; genus Cytobacillus; species Cytobacillus firmus. The sequence goes on along the minus strand of NZ_BCUY01000026.1, from coordinate 18,824 downwards.
AAAAGCCTTCAAAGAGGCATCGTGCTTGAAGATGGAAAAACAGCACCTGCCAAAACCAAGCTGTTATCAATGGATAAGAAAAAACAGACAGCTATAGTGGAAATCAGCATTCATGAAGGACGCAATCGCCAGGTTAGGAGGATGTTTGAAGCAATTGGCCATCCTGTTCTGAAACTGAAGAGGGAGAGATATGGGTTCCTTACTCTGCAGGGTTTATCAGCGGGGGATGCAAGAGAACTTACTGCCCATGAAGTTAAGCAGCTCCGGACACTTGCGATGAAGAAGAAATAGTCAGCTTTAGAAAAATTCATAGAAGTGTCACAGTTACGCTAATTTGTAAACAATATAGGTATGATGAAAAATGCTATAATAGTAAACAGCTATGAGGCAAAATTCTTTTCCATATGTTACATATTAATTTGTTAAGGTTCGGTCTTTTAGCCTGAATAGGATGCCTTAGGAGGGGAAGTTTTTTATGAAGAAGCAGCGACTGGTAATGAGAACAGTCATATTGCTTGTCCTTGGTGCTGCCGTGGCATATACGCTTTACGCAAATTTTACGAAAGATAAAATTCAAAAGGTTGCCGTTGGAGAAAAGGCACCTGATTTTGTTCTGACAGATATGGATGGAAATAAACACAGGTTATCCGATTATGAAGGCCAGGGTGTTTTCCTGAATTTCTGGGGTACATGGTGCAAACCATGTGAGAAAGAAATGCCATATATGAACAACCAATATAAGCAATTTAAAGATGAGGGTGTTCAGGTTTTGGCTGTTAATGTCGGAGAGACAGATTTAGCAGTAAATAAATTTTCCGAGCGTTACGATTTAGCTTTCCCGATTGTAATTGATAAGGATAGCCAAGTCCAATCGGCTTACGGAATTAATCCTCTTCCTGCCACTTTCCTCATTGATAAAGATGGAAAGGTTGTCAAGTATATTACAGGAGAGATGACGGAAGAAACGATCAAGAACTATATGGAACAGATTAAACCATAAGTTACGGGGAGTTTTATATATGAAAGAAGTAAAATGCGACTGCGGCCATGTTAATCCCATAGGTACGATACTATGTGAGTCGTGCGGAAAGGTATTGGAAGAAAAAGAAAAAGACAAGAAACTTCTCGATATGCGGTATGAAGGCAGTGCACGCCGCTCGCAAACCTATAATAAAACGATAATTGATAAAATATGGAATTTCTTCTCGTCTGTTAAGGTTGGAGTCTGGCTGATCGTAATAACGCTGATAGCATCAGCCGTTGGAACAATATTGCCTCAGGAGATGTATATTCCGCCAATCATGCCAGCTGAAGAATATTACGAAGATCAATATGGCTGGATAGGTAAATTATATTACGATTTAGGATTTCATAACCTTTATAGTTCATGGTGGTATTTGATTTTGATTGCCTCAATTGGCATTTCGCTTGTAATATGCAGTCTGGATAGGGTTGTACCTCTGTATAGAGCTTTAAAAAAGCAGAAGGTAAGCCGGCATGAAAGCTATCTGCAGCGCCAGAGGGTTTTTGGTGCGTCACAGCCAGAAGACACTGATAAGGCATTCACAATGGCAAAAGAAAAATTAAAATCCAAGAAATACAGCATCAGAGAAGAGAATGGAAACATCCTTGCCGAAAAGGGACGTTTCTCAAGATGGGGCCCATACGTTAACCATGTGGGGCTTATCATATTCTTAATCGGAGGAATGCTCCGTTTTGTACCGGGCATGTATGTTGACAAAATTCTTTGGATCCGCGAAGGCGAGACCAAGGTCATTCCGGAAACCAATGGTGAATATTACCTTAAAAATGATGGCTTCATCCTTGAAATGTACGATAAAGAGAAAGATAAAGAAGTATTTGGAGAAGCGATTGATAAAGCAGGAATGGTAGCTAAAAATTATCAGTCCAATGTCACTCTTTATAAAAAACAGGGCGATACTGTTGCAGGAGAAGAGGCAGATCTAAAGAAAGTTAAGGACTATGAAATTAAGGTAAATAAACCTCTGAAGTTTGAGAACTTTGCATTATACCAAGTAGATTATAAACTTAATGAGCTTAACAAAATGTCATTTGCCCTTACAAATAAAAAAACGGGTGAGGAATACGGGGATTTAACAGTCGACCTGAATCATCCTCAGGATGAATATGATCTTGGAAATGGCTATAAAGCGGAAGTTGTCAGCTATTTTCCCGATTTTGAATTTGATGAAAATGGGGAACCTGTTACAAAGTCCAGAATCCCTAATAATCCTGCCTTTGTTTTTAAAATGTTTACACCGGATAAGCCTGATGGCGAAATTAGTTTTGTTGCGATCAGGCAGACTATTGAACCTTTTGGTGATAATGAATACAAGATGGCCTTTAAAGGCATAGATACTAAAAATGTATCGGCCTTGACCGTCCGAAAAGATTTAACATTATGGATTATCGCATTGGGCGGCGTTATTTTCATGATAGGTGTTGCACAGGGGTCTTATTGGAACCATCGGAGAGTTTGGCTGCGCCGTGTTAATGGAGAAGTGTGGGTAGCAGGACACACTAACAAAAACTGGCATGGACTTAAAAGGGAAATTGAAACAGCATTGGATGGGACCGGAATTATGATGCCGGAAGATCAGCTGCAAAATCAAAGTGAAAAGAAAGGCTAAGGAGGAATCTGAGTGGTTACAATAAGCAGCAATTTACTATACACAGCTTTTATCCTCTATTTAATTGCTACTGTCTTTTTTGCCGGTTCTATAAAGGATAAGAACAGAACGAAAAAAGGGCCAAACAGATGGGCAGCAATTGGATTATGGATCTCGATTATCGGGTTTGCTGCACAGCTTGGCTACTTTATTACAAGGTGGATTGCAGCCGGGCATGCGCCTGTCAGCAACCTTTTCGAATTTACAACATTCTTTGGAATGTCGCTTGTTGGTGCTTTTATAGTGATTTACTTAATTTATAAAACACCTATTTTAGGAGTCTTTACGCTCCCGGTTGCGGTACTGATGATTGCTTATGCAAGTATGTTTCCGCGGGAAGTTTCACCGCTGATCCCCGCTTTGCAGAGTGATTGGCTTCATATTCACGTTACTACAGCTGCAGTTGGTCAGGCTATTTTGGCTGTAAGCTTCGCTGCTGGATTGATTTATTTAGTAAAATCAGTAGATCAAACTAAGCAAAGCAAACAGAGATTCTGGCTGGAAGCCGTTATGTTTGGCTTGGTTTGTACACTTGGGTTTATTATTATAAGCTCAAGCTTCTCAGCTTCAGGCTACAAAGCCGAATTTAACTGGATTGATAAGAACGGTCAGGAAGATGTCCTGGAATATCATTTGCCTGCTTTAACAGGTCCTCACGAGGGACAGCTGATTACGGAAGGTAAATTAGAACCGCTGGCGGAAATGCCTGCAATTATTAATGCAAAAAAATTAAATACCGTAATATGGTCTTTGGCTTCAGGTGTTATTCTGTATCTTGCTTTAAGGCTGATTCTCCGCAAAAGGATTGGAGCTGCACTTCAGCCGCTAGCCAAAAATATTAATCTTGACTTGGTTGACGAGATCGCTTACCGTTCAGTATTAATCGGATTTCCGGTCTTTACACTCGGAGCTTTGATTTTTGCCATGATATGGGCACAAATCGCCTGGACTCGTTTCTGGGGATGGGATCCGAAGGAAGTATGGGCTCTCATCACCTTCCTGTTTTATGCGGCTTACCTGCACCTTCGCCTTTCAAAGGGCTGGCATGGCGAAAAGTCTGCATGGCTTGCAGTAATCGGATTTATCATTATCATGTTTAATCTGGTTGCGGTAAACCTGGTCATTGCCGGATTGCACTCCTACGCTGGATCATAACAAGAAAAGCGGAAGCGCCTTGCTCACCCCTGACCAGCACAAGACGAGCCTTCCGGAAAGGCGTTCTTTGCCTTTTTGGAAGGATTGGCTTGTGACCTCGAGGGGGTAGGCGCTGGAGCTAGACCGTTCCCAAAATTCAAAAACAATATTCTTGATATTAATCATACAAGCCTTCACTTCACAATAGTGAAGGCTTTAATTAAAGATTTTTTATTGAACGTTAGGGGGATTTGAAAATGGAAAACCAAGTGAAAATATTGCTAGTGGATGATGAAGAAAGAATCCGCCGTTTATTGAAAATGTACCTTGAGCGTGAAAATTATTCAATTGATGAAGCAGAGAATGGAAACCAGGCTTTGTCAAAAGCCTTGGCAAATGATTACGATGTCATTCTTTTGGATTTAATGATGCCCGGCAAAGACGGCATTGAAGTCTGCAGAGAACTGAGAGAGAAAAAAGCTACTCCCGTGATCATGCTTACTGCTAAAGGGGAAGAAGTTAACCGCGTACAGGGCTTTGAAGTCGGCACTGATGATTATATCGTAAAGCCTTTCAGTCCAAGGGAAGTTGTGCTGCGCGTGAAGGCATTATTGCGCAGATCTTCTAAAACTACTTATCTTCAGACAGAAACAACAGCAAAAGATGTAATCGTATTTCCTCATTTAACGATCGATAATGATGCTCACAAAGTATTGGCTGATGGTAAAGAAGTCAGTTTGACGCCAAAGGAATATGAACTTCTCTATTTCCTGGCAAAGGCGCCGGATAAGGTATTTGACAGGGAGCATCTGCTTAAAGAAGTATGGCATTATGAATTTTTCGGAGATTTGAGAACAGTTGATACTCATGTGAAGCGCTTGCGTGAAAAACTAAATAAAGTTTCTGAACAGGCAGCCAGAATGATTGTCACCGTTTGGGGAGTGGGCTACAAATTCGAGGTTATTAATGAATGATGCTCTTTAGGAGTGTTGCCGGAAAGCTTTGGGGCACAATTCTTTTATTAGTTTCCTTTGTACTGCTGATCCTAACAGTCATGCTGCTGGAGTTTTTTGAGAATTACCATATAAATGAAACAGAAAAAGGATTATCGAATACTGCCCATAAAATAACGAGAATTTTAAAAGAACATAATCGTGAAGTCGGTTTGGAGATTTCCTGGGAGCTTGTAGATGATGTTACAAAAGTAGTCATTATTAACTCGCCAAAAGAGTACTACTATTCTCCAAACCATACAGATTCATTAAAACTGCCCATTTCCTACCTCACTGAGGAAGATGATTTAAAAGAAGTGCTCACGGAAGATAAGACTGTAAAAAAAAGTAACATCCGTTAATCCTGAGTATACAGAAGTATCCGCAGATGACGACAGCAAAATTCTTATCATTGGAGTCCCGCTTGAAGGTGACGGCAGCAATGGAGCCGTTTTTATTTATCAGTCCATCGAGGTTATGCATGAAACATTGCGTTCAACGACAAAGTTTATTTTGCTGGCTGCTGGAGTTGCCATCATTTTAACAACCATCTTTGCTTTTTTCTTATCGACAAGAATCAATGCTCCGCTAAGAAAAATGAAAGAAGCTGCCTTTGAGGTAGCAAGAGGTAAATTTGATACAAAAGTACCGATTCTGACTAATGATGAGGTTGGCGAATTAGCCATGGCTTTTAATCAGATGGGCAGGCAGCTGAAATTTAATATGAATGCTTTAAGCCAGGAAAAAGAACAGCTGGCAAGCATTTTAAGCGGGATGGCCGATGGGGTTATCACTTTCAACCGGGATGGAACGATCCTGATCACCAATCCTCCTGCAGAGCGGTTTTTGCAAAGCTGGTTTTATGAGCTGGATGACATTGAGAATAATACAGAGGAAGTCCCTTCCAAAGTAATGGAGCTCTTCCAGCTTGCTGTTAATACCGAGAAGGAACAGATTGGCGAAATTTCTATACAGGGACGTTCCTGGGTGATAATCGTCAGCCCTCTCTATAATAATAAATATATTAGGGGAGCGGTTGCAGTTATAAGGGATATGACTGAGGAGCGTAAGCTTGATAAGCTCCGCAACGATTTTATAGCGAATGTTTCTCATGAATTAAGGACGCCAATCTCGATGATGCAAGGGTATAGTGAAGCGATCGTCGATGATATTGCCGGAACGGATGAAGAGAAAAAAGAGATGGCAAGTGTTATTTATGATGAATCCCTGAGAATGGGCCGGCTTGTGAACGAATTGCTGGATCTTGCCAGAATGGAAGCCGGGCATATACAGCTGACAATGGATGAAACTGATGTAAACTCCTTTCTTCAAAGAATTATCAGGAAATTTCAGGGGCTCGCAAAAGAGAAGGAAATTATCCTGGAACATGATTTGCAAAGCATAGGTTTATCTATTCAATTTGATCCTGACAGAATAGAACAGGTTATGACCAATCTGATTGATAATGCCATCCGGCATACCCCTCATAACGGAGAGGTTAAAGTTATCGAACGGAGTGATGAACGGGGGCTGTTTATCGAAGTGAAAGATTCTGGCTCGGGAATCCCCGAAGAAGACCTGCCGTTTGTATTTGAACGTTTTTACAAAGCCGATAAAGCAAGAACACGGGGCCGATCCGGAACTGGTCTTGGACTCGCAATTGCCAAAAATATTATTGAAGCTCATAAAGGACATATTACTGTTCAAAGCAAGACCGGACATGGTACGACATTTTCAATATTTATCCCTCGAAATGACGGATAAAGCCGGAAATTATGGCGATTGTTCTTGATACACGGGAAACAATTAATTATAGGCTGGGGAAGGAGATGCAAGAAATTTCCTTCCCTTTCTTTTTGAATTATAATGAAAAGGCATTGGCCTGGCGTTTATGATGGCAAGGGAGTAATCCTCCGCCCAAACAGGCTCTTGCGCTTTTCTGCAAAATAATAATATAGTTAAACTGTAACTTTTTTTAGAGAGAGAACGACTATTTTATTGAACGGGGAGGGAAATTCATGGACTCCGTTTTTGATGAACTTTATAAAAAATACCATCAGGACGTTTTTCAATTTCTTTTTTATATGGTCAAAAACAAGGAACTGGCTGAGGATTTAGTCCAGGAAGTCTATATAAGGGTATTAAAGTCATATGAAAGATTTGAAGGGAAAAGCAGCGAAAAAACGTGGCTCTTTTCAATTGCGCGGAATGTTGCCATTGATTCCTTTTGCAAGCAAAAGGGCTGGAAACAAAAAATTATAGAGAAATTTGACTGGTCAACTCAGCAGGTGAAGGATGAGCTCCCCTTGCCTGAAGAAATTGCTGTTCAGCGAGAAGAAATTCAGATGATCTATCGCTGTCTGGATTTATGCACCATTGACCAGAGGCTTGTCATTATTATGAGATATATACATGAACTCACCATTACTGAAACAGCTGATTCACTTGGCTGGACTGAAAGTAAGGTGAAGACAACACAGCATCGTGCGTTGAAGGTGCTAAAAAATCATATGGAACATTTTAAGGCAAAGGAGGGAATGGATAATGAAGGAATCAAAGTGGAGCGATGAGCAGCTTCAGGAATTGCTGAGCCAGATGCCTAAAATTAAAGATAATCGTGACCCGAGAGAAATTTATCAAAACATAGAAATCAAGATGGGCAAACAAAAGAAAAGAACATGGATCCTGCCTGCTGCAGCAGTGGCTGCTGCCTTGCTCCTGCTTTTCATTCTTGCCCCAAACCTTATGAATTGGCAGGAGTCTGCTGATAAGCACGTCGAAATTCAATCAGATCAGACACAATCATCTGAACAAATAACAAGTGACAATAACAGCATATCTGAAGCGAAAGACGAAGAGTCAGACCCGGAACCTCTTGCAAGAGAAGAAGATCCACAAGAGGACCATGCGCAGCTTTCCGGTGACCCGGAAAAAGAATCAAACGATGATATAAGCATGAAGTCTGTTTCATCCGAAATAAGCCCTACTGCCGTTTATGAAGAAGACTTGGCTGGAAAAGAATTCCTGACCTATGCGATTCCGGATAAGGAGGCTCAAAATATCGTACCTGTGAGCGTTCTAGTTGATGATGACCCGGACAGGTCGAAATTTGCTTTGTTTGAAGACACGATGAGTAAACTTACTGAAGATGCATGGGGTTTAGAAGAATATTATCCTTTAAAAGCAAATTTAACTCATGACCAGGAAAATAATATCCTGACAGTTGATGTGCCGGTGGATCACCCATATAGTATGTCCTCCACCGCAGAGTTACTTTTAGAGAAGGTTTTGGCGAATATAATGAATAATCTTGATATAGAAAAGATTGACCTCAGAACGGAAGGGAAAGTCGGCATTGAGTTCAGCCATTATGGATATAGAGAGGAATTTATCCCGGAAAATAGCACTGGTAACTTAATTTATTATTTCTTATATCCTAATGGTGCTGATTCAACACCATTCCTGGTCCCGATAAGAGAAGAGCTCAATTCGGTAAAAGATGCTCTGAAAGCCATGAAGCAGAATAGGACTGAAAATAATTTACAGGCATCCATACCGGATGATATTGATTTTGAAATAGAAGAAATTAAGGATAGCAAACTCATAATCCGTTTTAATAATGAATCAGAAATAATTGATAATGCATCAACGCTTCATGCGATCGAAGCAATCCTTCTTACTGCAAAAGACTTCGATTTCGACACGGTCAAATTGGAAAATGCAGATGTTGATAAAATTGGCAAGTTTGATCTTACTGAGGAATTAAAGGTACCGGTAGCAGCTAACAAACGAGATTTGCCAAATTAGAAAGGCGGCCCAATGTGGCCGTCTTTTCCATTTTAGGATAAAGTTCCTCCATATCTGCATAAAAACCATACTGCTGGAAGAATACTAATCACTGTGCTTTTAAGAGCTTTATTGTTAATTGTTCTAAAAGAGTACAAGCTGTCATAGTGTGAAAGAGGGTGCGGAAAAAAAGGCACTCGTACGGATATTTCAGCTGACATCATAGGAGGAAAAGAATGAAGGATTACATAAGGCGTTTCTTTATCGCAGGAATAATGGCTCTTTGTGTGAGTCTGCTATTTCTGGGAGGGAAGCATTCTAAAGCTGCTGAGCCTAAAATTTCTGAGTTGACAGAGCATTGGGTATGGCCGGCAAATGGTGTAATTACAGACACGTATGGGACAAGAAGTGGTCAGCATAAAGGCATTGATATTGCTGGAGATTCCGGCTCTCCGGTTTATGCTGCTGACGCTGGAATTGTGTCCAGGTCGTATTACTCTCAAACGTACGGAAATGTGATATTTATTAAGCATAGCAACCAAACTGAAACAGTATACGCCCATTTGAATAAACGATTATCTGCTGAAGGTGAAAAAGTTGCGCTCGGACAGAAAATCGGAATGATGGGAAGCACGGGTGACTCTTCAGGAGTCCATCTTCATTTTGAAATACATACGCAGGCATGGACAGCTGATAAAATAAATGCAGTTGATCCCACTGTGGCATTTGGCATGGGAGAAGTTGGACAAGCTGTAAATGCAGCGGTAAGAAATGAAAACGCACGTGAAGTTTCAGCCTGTCCGTCTAATTTTGATTCGGGTCAAATAACAAATGATTCAGGGGATACCTACCATATAGTTAAAACCGGGGAAACATTATGGACCATCGCTGTACATTATAATCTGCAGCCCGGGGCTATTGCCGGTTTAAATAATATTAATCCTGATCACATTTTTACAGGTCAAAAGCTGTTGATAGAACCCGGCAAAATTAGCGAATACACTGTTAAACAGGGAGATACTTTAACTTCTATAGCAAAAATGCATGATACAACAGCAGAAGCTATTAAAGAGTTAAACAAAGCAAATTCAGATGTTATAAATATTGGACAAATTCTCATCATTCGCAAAAAATAGAATAGAAATGATTGCAACGCTTTACTCCCTTAAAGTATAATGGGTAAAAAACTGGGGGAGTTAGAGAAATGCTTACAGACTATCATAATCATCTTGAAAATGGCACGTTAAGCCTGGACTATTTAAAAAAATTCACAGATGCTGCAGCCCAAAAAGGGATTGAATCTTTCGGAGTTTCGGAGCATGCATACCATTTCTATCAGACAGCAGACATTTTGCAAAATCCATGGGTAAACGAAAGGCGCTTTTATGATATGAAAGACTATGTGAATGTTTTTCATGAAGCGTGGAGTAATAATATAGATGTGAAAATGTCAATCGAAATGGACTACACGCCGGGCAAGCATGATGAAATGGCGAAGTTCATTAACAGTTACTCATTTGATTATGTGATTGGATCCATTCATTGGGTTGGAGATTTCGGCATAGATCTTGCTGAATTTAGAAAAGAATGGGATAAACGGGATCTTTATGATGTGTATCGTAAGTATTTTGATCAAGTGGTCACATTGGCCGAATCAAATTTATTCGATATTGTAGGTCATTTAGATCTCGTAAAAATCTTTAAATATGTGCCCCAGGACGAAGAGTTTTTGCTGGAACAGTACGATCGTGCAGCAAATGCACTGGCAGAATCCAAGACATGTGTTGAGATCAGCACAGCCGGTCTGCGAAAGCCGGTGGGTGAACTATACCCGGACAAACGTCTCCTGCAGAAATGCTATGAGAAAAATATACCGATTGTTCTTTCATCCGATGCGCACTTTCCTGAACATGTAGGTGCCGATTTTGATAAGGCAATTGCACTTGCAAAAGAAGTAGGATATCAGTCCATCATGACTTTTTCCAAAGGAGAAAGAAAAGAATATCCGCTTGGATAATACAAAAAGGATGGCAGATTGCCTCCTTTTTTTGTATTATCCATAAAAATTCGAATAGGTATGGACTTGCATATATATATGGTATCTAATACAGGTAAACAAATTCCTTCACAGAATAACTTTTTTTCAGTATAATTAATCTGTAATAATAAATACGGTCTATCTTCGGGGCAGGGTGAAATTCCCGACCGGCGGTGATGGGTCAGTCTTGACTCTAAGCCCGCGAGCCTGAGAGAAGCGTTTTGATCAAAAAACGCTTTGCATTTTATTGGGCAGGATTTGGTGCGATTCCAAAGCCGACAGTACAGTCTGGATGGGAGAAGATGGAGGTTCTGCAGACGTTCAAAAAATGCAGGTTTTGAACGTTATTAAGCGTGCCTTTGCAATTCTCCCTCAAGTTATTTTTAGCTTGGGGGTTATTTATTGCGAAGATATTTGCTTAGCCGAACCTTTCTTCTATAGGAGAGATAGTCCTAAAAAGGAGAGAGGAACTTGAAAAAACTTAATATCAAATCAATGGTTGCCATCGGAATGCTAAGCAGCATCTCTTACGTATTAATGCTGCTCAATTTTCCAATCCCGCCGTTTCCGCAATTTTTGATGATTGACTTCAGCGATATTCCTGCATTAATCGCAGCGTTAATCTTTGGCCCGGCGGCAGGAATATTAGTGGAGCTTATTAAAAATATTCTTGATTACTTCATGACAGGGAGTGCAACAGGTGTACCTGTTGGACATATTGCAAATTTTGCGGCAGGCATTTTGTTCGTCTTGCCTACTTATTATGTATACAGCAAGCTAAAGACAAAAAAAGGCATGACGTTTGGGCTCGTAATCGGCACCATGGTTATGGCTGTCATTATGAGTGTGCTTAATTACCTTGTCATACTGCCGGCATATACATTCTTCCTGAATTTCCCGGCAATGTCAGCGCCTGAAATGAGAACCATGATTGTGACAGGGATTTTGCCATTCAATATTTTAAAAGGTTTTATTATTTCAATTGTTTTCATGCTCATTTTTACACGCATGAGAACCTGGGTAGAAAAGCAGGCTGTAATGAAAAGTGCAGCATAATATATAAATTTAAAGCAGCGGCAAATGTTCCGCTGCTTTTTCAATTTGAATTTGAATTGAAAGTATTATAAAAAACTCCCTTTCAAGTTGAAAGGGAGCAGTAGCTTAACAAAGATTAGAGTATGGCTGAAGGATTATTCGTATTTTAGCGGATCGCCATCAAAAGCGTCATCAGCGACTTTGATTGAATCGGTTGGGCAGCCTTCGAATGCATCCATCATATCGTCAATTAATACATCAGGAATCTCAACGATACCCTGGTTATCATCAAGGGTAACAAATGCAATGCCTTCATCATCATAATCATAAATGTCCGGTGCAGCTGCGCCGCAAGCTCCACATGCAATGCATGTTTCTTTGTCAACAATTGTATACTTTGCCATGAAAAAAACCTCCCAAGAATTAAACAATTAATCTTCCATCAAGATGATGGTAACACATTCCTCACATCCTATTGTAAAACTGTATGTTCAACTTTTCAATAGAAAATGTATTGAGAATGCTTATCACATAAGGGTTTAGGCATAATTTACCCTGTTAGAAATAATTAAAACGGCCTGCCGATTTCTTTCATGATAAAATAGATGTAAGAAAATGAAGGTAATGAACAAGAAAAAAATCTTAAGCTGTAAGGTGAACATAATGCATATATCTTATTTGAAAACTGTAATAATGTACTGTGTTAATGAGCTGCAGGGACAAAGAACTATTTATTCCATTTTACATTTGCTGAATGGAAAAAAGTCTTCCCAGACCATCCAAGATGCTCATTTATTTCAACTAACCCCGCTTTTTCGTTCATTTGGAAATTTAAGCAGGGGAGTTCTGGAGCATCTTGCAGAAGAAATCATTAACAGCAGCTGGATGACTGCCATTGAAGAAAAGCATTACATTTTGACTGCAGAAGGGAAGAGAGAGCTGGAAAGATCTCTTTTAGAATGTCCAATACCTTCTTCATTAAACGGATGGCTGTATCATAGTACAGGTGAATTGTTTTGGGAGAGGATTACTCTTTTAATTCAGGTAATATCACATTTAAATTATAACAATGCAAAATACCTTCCTATCCAAAGAAAAAGAGATGTTCATGAATGGCTGAAAGACTTTCTGAGAACATCCGGGATTGCCCGCAATGAAGTTGGGGTTATGCTGTACAGGGAACTTGGCCAGTGCCTCGAAGAGCTAAGTGAAATTAATCCTGCTGTGCTGACATTGAGGCTGACAGGCTATAACCGTATTGGCCTCACAGCTGTTCAGGCATCAGAGCTGCTCCGCATCAATCAGGATTATTACCACCATCAGTTCCTTGGAGCTATTCATCATATACTGGAAAGTGTAAAAGAAAATCCTGCAGAATTTCCGCTAATCGATAAAATCATGAGTGGTTCAGGAAATGAAGTTCAGCTAACATTGTCAGCTCAAAAGACTTATTCTCTGTTAAAACAGGGACTGGACTTGGATGAAATAGCGAAAATAAGAAGATTGAAAAAAAGTACGATTGAGGATCATGTTGTGGAAGTAGCGTTAAACGACAGAAGCTTTAATATCTCTCGTTATGTCTCGGAGGAAAGACAGAAACTGATCATTAACGCGGCCAACATTGCAGATTCCTTGCAATTAAAACAAATACGTCAAATAGTGCCTGAATCAGATTATTTTGAAATCAGATTAGTAATGGCAAAGCTTGGAGAGAGACAATGAGACTGGAAGCGCTATTGCAAAGCAAATTTGGATATCCTGCATTCAGACCGGGACAAAAGGAAATCATTGAATCCGTGCTCGCAGGCAGAAATACTGTTGCCATGCTGCCTACAGGTACAGGTAAATCTCTTTGTTATCAGCTGCCGGGATATATGATTGAAGGCCAGGTGATTATTATTTCTCCTTTGCTGTCCTTAATGCAGGATCAGGCTGAACAGCTTATGATGAATGGGGAAAAAAAGGTGATAGCATTCAATTCTTTTTTATCCCGCTCAGAAAAAAGAAAGGCATTAATTAACCTGAATCAGTATAAGTTTATCTTTATTTCACCCGAAATGCTTTATTATGAATCAGTACTATCTCAGTTGCAGAAATTGTGCATCGCTTTATTTGTTGTTGATGAGGCTCATTGCATCTCCCAATGGGGATATGATTTCAGGCCTGATTATCTAAAGCTTGGCGAAGTGAGACAAAAGATAGGGAACCCGGTTACACTCGCTTTAACTGCCACAGCTACCCGTGAGGTTAAAGCAGACATAAAAAAGTCACTCGGCATACTGGACTGCAGTGAATTTATTTACTCCGTTGATCGTCCTAATATAGCACTGACTGTAGAAAAGGCAGATAATTTCCGTGTGAAAACAGAGAGGCTTGTGGAGCTTGCTGAGACCCTTGAGGGTCCTGGCATTATATATTTTTCCAGCAAAAAAATGGCTGAGCAAACAGCAGATCTGCTGAGGGAAAAAGGAGCTAAAAGAGTGATGGCTTATCATGGGGGAATGGACCACGAAAGCCGCATCCTTGTGCAGCAGCAGTTTATCCACGGGCAGCTCGATCTTATTTGCGCTACAAGCGCCTTTGGCATGGGAATTAATAAAGATAATATCCGGTATGTGATACACTTTCATATGCCTCTTCAGATTGAATCTTATTTGCAGGAAATTGGACGGGCGGGGAGAGATGGAAAACAAAGTATAGCTATTATGCTCTATGCACCCGGTGATGAGCAGCTTCCCCTGCAGATTGCAGAAAATGAATTACCGGATAAGTCTCAAATTGATTGGATCACCGGCTGGATGGAAGAAAACCCGAATGCGATCATGAACATCAGTGCTTATGAAGAGCAAATTAAGCAGCGTTCAGGTTTAACAGATATTCAGTGGAGAATATTTTATGATTTTTTTGAACGAAAAAACAAATCTGGACTGGGTTATAAAAGGATTCTGCAGGAAATGAATGGGTACTTTGAAGACAGAATCAAATTCAAAAGAAATAGCATTGAGGAAGTATACAGATGGATTCACAAGGAAAATTGCCGGAGAGAGAATATTCTTTCCTACTTTGATGAGGAAAAAAATACCTCAGTTCAATTCTGCTGTGATATATGCGGTTTACAATTTGAAAATTTCATAAGAAACACAAAATCAGATAATCAGGATAAAACGTTCTATGATTGGAAAAATCATTTAGAATATCTCCTGATTCCAGGTGAGTGAACCAAAATGAAGAAAAGATACGAGGATATCATTAAGGAATTGACTGACAAGGAACTATTATTTCATCTTTATCTTACTCAGGTGCTTATTTTAGCCATTGCATTCATCCTAAGTATTATATTATTTAACAGCTTTGAAGAATTCCAGGCTCTTTTTGTACTTGATGATATTAATATTCTTGTAATTGGAGCAGCGGCAGGATTGGCTGTTGTCCTGATTGATATTGTCTTGATGAAGCTCCTCCCTGAGGAAATGTATGATGACGGAGGGTTAAATAAGAAAATCTTTCAAAACCGCCATTTTCTTCATATTGCTTTTATTGCAGCCGTTGTGGCTATAAGCGAAGAACTTCTGTTCAGGGGTGTCATTCAGACCCATTTCGGACTTGTGATATCAAGTCTTATTTTTGCGCTTGTTCATTATCGATATCTTTTTAATTGGTTTTTGTTTGTAAATATTATTACATTAAGCTTTTTTATAGGTTATATTTATCATATAACCAATAATTTGCTTGTTACGATTGTTATGCATTTTCTGATTGACTTTCTTTTGGGTATTCTTATTCGAAAACGGTACCTGAACAGAGGAAAATGTAATGAACAATAGTTAACACCAGCATTAAATTAACTTCTAATGATTTTTTTTACAGGAAGGGATGAAACATGAATAAAGAAGACCCTTATAGAGATCAAGCTGAAAGACTACGCAAGAAGATTGACAGAAAACAGGAAAAGGGAGACAGCGGGCAAAAATCCGCTCTGCCGCCGCGGAGCCGAATCCATCAGGAAAAAAGAAAAAAAAATAAATGGAGAGTTAAATACCCTGTTATTCGCCTGCTGGCTTTATTTTTTATCCTGCTCCCGATTACCATTTTCAGCATTTATCAATATGTAAGCAGTGATAAAAGCATTAATACCGGGTTAAATGCAGAATCTGAAGAAATAGGTTCTGAAACGGTCGTTTTTGCCACAAATGATGAAGGTGAAGGGACGACCATAGAAGCAAGAGAAGAGCAGGAAACTGAGAAACCTGAACAAGCTGAGAAACCTGAAAATACTAAAAAAGCTGAAGAGTCACAAGAGCAAGATGCTGCCAGCGACCAGCAGGAAAAACAGACTCCTCAAAAGCCTGATGAAGAAGATAAAGGTTCTGAATCTGCTTCTGAACAGCAGGCCCGTCAAACAGCTTCTGATAGTACAGACTCGTCGAAAACTTCCGGGACACAGGAAGAATTAAATAAGGAAGGCAAAGTTGTCTACCATACGGTTAAACCAAAGGAAACAATCTTTCGAATTGCCATGACCTATTATAAATCCCAATCCGGAATTGAAATAATAAAGCAAGCCAACAATTTGCCGTCAAATGAAATACAAACGGGCCAGGTATTAAAAATTCCGCTTGAGCAATAAAAGAGTCTAAGACATTTGCTGTCTTCTCTCCCAGGCATAGAATAATGTACAAGCTCATACATTATTATGAAAGGGAGGGAGCGTTTTTGGAATCGCCGATTAGAATGCTTGACGAACGTACAGACCAGGCAACTAGAAAAATGCTAGAGAAAGTTGTGGAGAGAAAACATAAGTTTGATCGATTCAAGTCCTGGCATTTGATTGCCATGTGGGCGACCGTTTTTATATCCTTTTTGTTCTTTTTTTATCTTTATAAAAGTGTTATGCAGCCTTACTCTTACTCGTTTGCATCGATGTTTTCGGCCTTTGTCAATCAGTCTGCAAATTTCTATTTACTTGTTTTCACGGTTGGCCTTTATGGGTTTATGAATCTTCTGAGAGAAAAAAGAGATAAAGCAGAAAAAGAATTTCATGCACTAAGGTGTGAAATAATTGATAAGAGCAAAGATCTCTGGAAAAAAGAAGATGAATGGAAAAATCGCCATAACGTTTTCGAAATGATGAAAAAAAATTATGATATAAACCTTTATCATGAAAACAAATGAAAAATAAACCAAATGGAAAAAGAAGCAGCCTGCCTGCTTCTTTTTGTTAAGTATTTAGAAGAATTTCTTTTTATCCCGTTCTTCTTTTAGAATCTCAACGGCTTCTCTGAAGCGCTGTGAATGGATGATCTCTCTTTCTCGTAAAAATCGGAGTCCGTCATTAAGATCCGGGTCATCACTCATATTAATAATCCACTGATAGGTTGCTCTTGCTTTCTCTTCTGCGGCGATATCCTCGTATAAATCTGCAATTGGATCGCCTTTTGCCTGGATATAAGAAGCTGTCCAAGGCACACCTGCAGCATTATGATAAAACAGAGCATTATCATGGTTAGCATAATGGGCATCCAGGCCGGCAGCCTTCATTTGATCAGGCGTAGCATCCTTCGTTAATTTGTAAATCATTGTGGCGATCATTTCCAGATGGGCGAATTCCTCTGTTCCAATATCTGTGAGAAGCCCGATGACCTTATCAGGTATAGTATAACGCTGATTCAAATATCTTAGTGCGGCAGCAAGTTCACCGTCCGCACCCCCATATTGTTCTATTAGATACTTTGCCAGCTTAGGATTGCAAGTGCTTACCTTCACCGGATATTGCAGTTTCTTTTCATAAACCCACATTTTATTCTCAGCCTCCTTTGGAAGTCCGTTAGTAGCCTTGAGCGCCTCCCCATTAAGAAGGCGCCTGAAAATCAACTATACCTGCCATGGCCACGGGGGATCATCCCAATTCCATGGCTGTCCCGAATAGCTGTGGCCAAATTGCATTAATGGACCATATTTGCTTTCAATGGCATTTCTCAGTTTTTTCCGTTCTTTTGCATAATGGTTGAATTGCTTAATGGCTTCTGTATCATTATTGTGAGTATCAAGGTATAAAGTCAGCTCGACAAGAACAAAGTCTACAGCCTGAAGCTGTTCAAGAAGCTGGTAGTAATCTGCGGGTAATTGTTTCATTACTGCTGTCCCTCCCTGGATTTTTCATAGGGACTGTACCATGGATCATAGAAAGCCTTCCGCAGAGTTCCTGTTTTTAAGGCCTGCATTGGTGTAAATTGTTCCAGTCCTGGCGGCTGAAAACCCATATAAAGGTTTGGAGGTGTGGAATAAGTTTTGACCTTTATAGGAGTGCAGGGGTCAAAGGGGCTAACATATGGGTGCCAGGTCTTGCGGAGTGTATTCATCATAATCCCTCCTTTTTATGCGTCATTGAAACTTATGAAAAGCACAGTGATTTTATGATCGTTTACTCCAATAAAAAGAGGGGAAAGTTGAATAAATGGCGAATTAAATGTTAGGTCTAATTAATATTACTCTTGAGGTGATGGCAATGTTTGTGAAAAGTATTATGATCCCTAAACATAACTGTAAAACGATCAGACAGGATGAAGCATTGAAAGATGCTCTTGATTTGCTTGAGGACAACCAGATTGATGGACTTCCTGTGTTGGATGGCGATCAATATGCCGGCATAATTACCAGATATGGAATATATGAGAACTTCTTTTTGTCAGGAAAATCAAAGGAAGAGTTTCTTGGAGGAACACTCGTAAAAGATATTGCCACACATCAGGAGCAATATTTACAGGGGAATGAAATTTTTGAAAAAACACTGCTGGATTTAAAGGATTTTCCTTTACTTGCTGTTTTGGGCGAAAACCGTAAATTTCTGGGCATCGTTACCCGCTTCGATGTTCTGGCTCAATTTCAATCTGCCTTCGGGACGAACAAACCCGGTGTCAGGATTGCGTTTACCTCTGTGGAAGCGGAAGGGCGAATTGCCCGTTTGGCCGAAATCGCCCATTATTTCCATGAACACATCATTTCCCTTGTTACTTTTGATGAAACAGACAAGCTGGTCCGCCGCATCGTGATGAAAGTAGAGAAAAATGATAATATGGATAAGTTCATCAGCCGGCTTGAAAAATCAGGCTTTCGTGTTCTTGATATTACAGAAGATTAATGTATATATAG
>NZ_BCUY01000025.1 GCF_001591465.1 Cytobacillus firmus NBRC 15306 | reverse complement strand
CGACTGCCCGTCGCACAAAAAGCTGCCTGATTAGCAGCTTAACTTGAACTACTTCTCAATTAACTTTTTTATCGCCCAGACCACCAATTCCGGTTCGTCATTTTGTATGTAGTGGGCACTGTTTTCAGCAATGACCAATTCGCCATCTGAGGATATTTTAAGAATCTCTCTCTGCATTTCATTCCATAACTTTTGGGATTCCATGGAATAATGAGCTTTCTTACCCGCTGAAAGAACAATTAATGGTACATTTAACTTTTGCCTAGTGTCTTTTAACTGCTTTAAACTTTCCATAAATTCATCATAATTTCCTTCGTAAACGAATTGCTTGTTATATGCTTGCTGAAAATCTTGTGACATAGCAGGGAGAAATCGTTCTCTGTAATCTTCGGGAGTAGAGTCAATCAAGACTAGTCCACAAACTTCATTTGGATATTCTGCAGCAAACATCCGCATATTAACTCCGCCAAAGGAATGACCTGCTAAAATATAGGGAGGCTTAATCTTGGCTTCATTAAGCATTTCCTTTAATTCTTTTACCATTTCACGGCTGGTTCTGGGGTTAGAGCTTGATTCACTTTTCCCAAGTCCAGCTCTATCATAAATTAGTACACTAGAGAGCATTGAAATCTCCCTTAATACTGAATTCCAGGTCTTAGAAAAGTCTCCGTATCCGGCATCCATTATGACTGTTGGTTTTCCGTTATTTTCTCCCATTAATCTAGCGTATAGTTTACATTTACTTATAGGTATAAACATTTCCTTATCCATCGGTTCATTCCTCTCATTTTGCCAACTAACATTAGTTAAAATTTAACAATACTGAAACTATTATTCAACGATCCTCCCCGTTAGTAACATAACAAAAAGCCACCTGGCTTGGCAGCTTAACATTTAATGAATGATGTCTGGTCCCCCACCGACTTTAAAGCTTAAGGCACTTATTTTAAGTAAAGGCTGCTTATTGTGCTGCTGTATACCTATTCATTTTCTTTCGTTCATGTGTATTATTTTATTTAAGGGGAGGTATGTCTAAATGAGAATTGAGCGCTTATCAAATGGAAGAGTAGAAGATTTTTTAAATTACTGCAGGATTCATAAAGGAGCCGTTGATTCTTCCTTTTTATATGAGGATGATTTAAAACAGTTTCAAGATACTGAAGAGAACCCAACCTATTTAGCAATTGATGAAAATGGGAAAGTAAAAGCTGCTGTCCCCTGCAATACCATTAAAACCTTATCCCCTCTAATGCAAACTCCCGCCGAGCCAAGCCACTTTTGCATTTTAACTCCCCCATATTTCTTACTTTCGATAACTATTCAACACTATTAGTGCTATTTCTTTTATGAAAATCCTCAAGTGCTTCTGCAGCCAGCTCTAACGCTTTTATTCTTCTTTCCAAAAGTATCCTCTGGGGACTTCCATCTTTTAACCTGGCATAAGCGCTCTCTATTGAAGGTATTAAACCACTAAGAACTTTGCTGGCTTCGGCTAAGTCCTCCCCGGTATAAGAATGGGGCCTCTGATTCCATACATTCTCCAGGACAACCAAGCCGATGCAGCATGCTTTGTACCGCTTTTCTACCAGAGTAGTATTGGCACCTTTCTCAGTCATCTGAGTCAGGGCCTTTTCAAGTTTACCGATTGTCGATTGGAAGGATTTGATGGATTCCAATTTAACTGCATTTGATACGTTTTCCATGATAGGCGCTGTCCTCTCTTGAATTTGTTATAGTTTATATGACTTAACCATTCTATGTTCTATTAGAAAGCACTGCACTAAGCAAATATTCTGCATCTTTCCCAACTCCACAAATCAAAGCGGACCCTCGCTGGTATTGCCAAGGCAAGCCTATAAAATAGAGCCCCTTAATTCCAGTAATCCCCCTTTTATGTATTGGTTTTCCTTCGTCAGAGACCACATCCTCTATACGAATCCATTCGTATGAAGGATCAAAACCAGTAGACCAGATGATACTTTCGAAATTCCTCTGAGTCCCATCTCCAAAGAGAACTTCTGTACCACTGACGTGTAAAACTTTAGGTTTTACATCAACCTTTTTATTTTGAATGAGTGTTTTCAGCTCTTTTCCAAAAATCGGATCCTTCTGTTTCTGAAACCAGCTGCCTTTAATCGTATCTGTCCCCGCGAACAGCAGCCCGAGTTTCTCCAGCCAATAGAAAATGCTTTTCCCGAGTATTGTTAAGGGCAAAATTTTCATGCGATGGCCAACAGCTATTGTGACTTTCCGGTCTTTGGCTAATTCCACAGCAAGCTGCGCACCTGAATTGCCGCCGCCCACAATCAATACTTCACCACCTGGCACTTCTTCCGGTGATCGATATTCTGAAGAGTGAAGCTGGAAAGCACCTGTTCCATCTTTACTAAGAGGAGGAATATACGGCTTTTGAAAGGCACCAGCTGCGATGATAACTTGTTGAGCTTTAATGATACCTCTGTTAGTCTCTATAATAAACGAGCCGTCTGGCAGCTTATTCAACTGAGTGACGTTCGTATTCAGCATGACTGGAAGATCAAAATGCTTCACATAGTCATTCAGATAATCTGCTATGTCATCCTTCGTCGGAAAATCCTCTGATGGACCTCTCATTTGCAGTCCGGGCAGGCTGCTATATTGGCGCGGAGTAAATAAAACAAGGGAATTGTATCTTTGTCTCCAGGAGTCCCCCACGTTGCCGTTTTTTTCTATTATCACAAAGGATAGCTTCTCTTTTTTCAAAAAATATCCCATCGCTAACCCGGCTTGACCACCGCCAATAATGGCAGCTTCATACTTTTTCATGGCCATCGCTCCCCGCGTTACATTCAAATATACATTTGAATATTATTATACATAATAACCAGAAAAAGGAATACGGTTTCTCAAAAAAAGAGCCGCCCAATGGCAGCTCAATAGCAGGTATTTACCTGCAGCAGATCCTTTTATGTTAATTGCATCGTGGTAATGCAAGTAGCGTCATCCTCAAACGTTGAAATTTCCGATTCTGATGCTTTTCCATCATGCTTAATCTTTATTTGATAGGTTTTGTCTCTTGGAAGCCATAAATCGAAAAATCCATTAGCCTGGGTTTTGATCGTATCATCCAAAATCACATTGCCTTCCGAATCCTCAATATATACATCAAACTCTTTTTCAGCCAGTTCACCTTGACAACCTGTCAAGCTATGATTCGTTCAAGGGTGGGTTTCATTAGCGTAAGGGGCAATCGATACGAAGAACTCTTCTTCCGGCAGATCATAGGATAATTCTTCTCCGTCCGATTCTTTAACGATCAGCTGCTCTGAGGTAATGGAGGCAGATCCGGTCTTTATGTTTCCAACGCTGTAATCCTTCACTAATGCTTTGATGTCTTCAGTCTCTGAAACAGCATCATCCTTGGAATCTGCTTGTCCACATCCAGCTAATGCCATAGAAATCAGTGAAGCAGCAAGAACCAATTTGATCTTCATCATTTTCACATCCTTATTCTGTCTTCTTCTCTTACTATACCAAAGTACTATAGCAAATAAATATGAACAATTTATGAAAGCTTCCAAAATAAAGTGTCTGGCAGAACAGCAAAAGGGCCCGCTTCTTTAGCGGGCCTTACAGAGCTACCTTACAAATGTAAGTTTACTTTCCTTCCCAGGAGCTTCACTTGGTCTGCCTTCCGCTTTTCCAAATACGATGCTTCTGCCGCAGATGGCTTCCACATCTTCTTTATCATGCGTCACCATGATACAGGTCATGTTTGCCTTTTTTAGTATCATCAGAAGCTCATCCCTGATGGAACCTTTTAAGTTCGCATCCAAATTGCTGAATGGCTCATCCATCAGCAGCAGCTTAGGCTTGGGAGCCAGAGCCCTTGCCAGAGCAATCCGCTGCTGCTGACCGCCGCTTAACTCATGCGGATATCTTTTCTCATAATCTGTCATCTGGACAAGCTCAAGCATCTCCCTGACACGCGGATATCTTTCTTTCCGCGGAAGGCGCGACAAACCGAATAAAAGATTATCTTTTACTGACATATGAGGGAAAAGGGCATAATCCTGGAATACCATGCCCACCCCGCGGTCTTCCGGCTGTACAAACGTCTTCTCTCCGGCTGATTCTGTGCCTGCGATTTCAATTCTTCCCGACCTCGGAATTTCAAGCCCTGAAATCAATCTGAGCAGCGTGCTTTTACCGCTTCCGCTCTGTCCGAGTATGCCAACGATTTCTCCCTCGTCCACTCTAAAGGAGAAATTCTCAATTACAGGAACACGGGCTTTTGGAAATGAAAATGTCAGATTTTGAATGGTAAGGATGTTCATTTCTTCACCTTCTTATCAATCATTTGGAACACCGCAACAGATAAAACACTTATGAGGATAATCATGAGAGAAGGAATGGCTGCTTCATGAATCATCTCATCTTTTGCGTATTGATAGGTCTTCGTGGCAAGGGTATCAAAGTTAAACGGCCTGAGCAGCAAAGCCAAAGGCAGTTCCTTAATAATCTCTACAAATGTTAAAATAAACCCGCTGAATAAAGCACCTTTGATCAGCGGCAAATCCACCTTGAAAAAGGTTTTGGTGACGCCGAATCCCAGCATCCTGGATGCTTCTGTATATTTAGGCCCGATTTTTTCAAAGCCGATTTCAACAGCATTATAGCCTGTTGCCATAAAACGGATGGTATAGCCAATCACCAGCATAGCCAGAGATAAACTTAAGATAAGGGGAGCTTTTCCCCATCCCATATAAGCATAAAATGGCGCAAGCAAAGAATCAAGTTCAATAAATAACGCAAGGATGCCAATCGCAATAATCGCCCCGGGAATCGAGTAGCCAGCTGTGGCAAGCTTGGATAAAACATAGGCCCCGTTTGAATGCGACCTCGTTACATTGGCAATAATCACAGCAAATAAGAGTATCAGCACCGTGGAGATCATCCCAACAAAAACAGTCTGGTTTAACAGGGTAAAGAACGTATCGTTCCATACCTCTGCGAAAGTCAGCCTGGTCCATGCCAGCAGCTGTACCACGGGTATAAAGAACCCGAGCAGGAAGATGGCCGAACAATAGCTGAACACCGCTGCTGCCTGAAGCCCCTTTAGCTTTTTACGGACCAGGGGTCTTGATTTGCTGCTGATATTATAGCGTCTCCCCTGCCTGAGCAATTTTTCTATAAAAAATAATCCAACGATAATGACCATTAGCCATGCCGCCAGCCTCATGGCTGAATCTGCATCATACATGCCAAACCATGTCTGGAAGATGGCTGTCGTAATCGTATGGATGCCAAAATAGCTTGTTACTCCGTAATCACTTAAGACTTCATAAATGACAAGCACAGCGCCGGCAACGATTGCCGGCCTGGAGAGCGGCAGGACAATTCTTACAAAAATCGAAAAAGGCTTTCTTCCCAGCAGCCTTGCATTTTCAAGGAAAGAAGAGCTCTGGTTTTCAAGGAACGCTCTGCAGATAATGTACACATACGGAAAAAGAAAGATCGTAAATATAAATACGGCCCCTCTCAGTGAGGAGATTGACAGCCATTCCGGATTGATCTGATAATCGAACTTGTTCCTTAATGTAACCTGTACGACCCCTGTGTAGCTTAACATCGTCCGATAGGTGTAAGCAGCGATATAGGGAGGAATCGCCAGCGGGAGAATAAGCCCCCAGCTAAAAAAGCGCCTCAGCGGGAAATCGTATGCGGCAACGAGCCAGGCCAGGCTCACCCCTAATATGGCTGTAAATAGCCCAGTCAGCACTACGAGAATAATTGAATTGGCAGCATAGGTTTTTAATAGATATTCCCTAATCTGAAACCAGTTTTCATTCGGTTCCTGGAAAATAGAAAAAAAGATAAACAAGATGGGCAGCAAAATTATTGCCGCCCCAATCAAGCTTACCAGCCACCATCCGTTAAAATCTTTTCGAAAAAAATGTTTAACAGATTCCGTATTCATGTTTATTTCCAGCCTGTTTTATTAAAAATTTCAATCGCTTTTTGGTTATGCTTCCCTAAAGTATCAAAGTCAAGCTCCTGCATTTTAAAGTCGCCCCATGACTTAAGGATTTCAGGCTTTTCTGCGTCAGGGTTAACCGGGAACTCATAGTTGTTTGCTGATAAATATTCCTGAGCTTCTTTTCCGGTCATGTATTCGATTAGTTTCGTTGCATTTTCAGGGTTTTTGCTGTGCTTCGTTAAACCAATTCCACTGATATTCACGTGTGTGCCGTTTGTTTCCTGGTTAGGGAAGAATACACCAAGACCTTCTGCCACTTTCACCTCTTCAGGGTCTGATGAATTGGCAAGCAATCCCACATAGTACGTATTCATAATCCCTACATCACCAATGCCGGCTGCAATAGCCTTCGCCTGGTCGCGGTCACCGCCATCCGGCTGACGAGCGAAGTTTTTCACAATGCCTTCTGACCATTCTTCAGCCGCTTTTTCACCATTCAACTCAATGAAAGAAGCAAGCAAAGACTGGTTGTAAAGGCTTGTTGAAGAACGGGCAAGCACTTTGCCCTTCCACTTATCACTTGTTAAATCTTCATAAGTTGATAATTGATCAGGTGAAACTCTATCCTTTGAATACACGATGACACGTGCTCTGGTCGCCATTCCAATCCAGTTATTTTCCTTATCACGCATGTTCTCAGGAACATTTTCGCTGATCACGTCGGATTCAACCGGCTGAAGAATATCATTATCTTTCGCGTGTGCAAGGACACCGCCATCCACTGTAATAAATAAGTCGGCTTCCGTGCTTTCGCCTTCACGCTTCAGTCGCTCAATCAGCTCTTCCGCTTCTCCTTTAACGACATTAACCTTTATGCCGGTTTCTTCTGTGAAATCTTTGTAGACTTGTTCATCTGCTTCATAATGTCTGGCAGTATAGACATTGACCACCTGCTCTTCCTTTTTGGAAGCGGTGTCTTTTTCATTTTCACCTTCAGATGCGCCTTCTCCCCCGCATCCGGCAAGAGCCAGAGTTAAAGCTGTTGTGGCAATAAAAGGCTTTAGTAATTTTGATAAGTTCATGTTTTCTTTCCACCTTTATATATGTATTTGAAAATGATAATTATTATCACTTAGTTAATTCTATATATTAATATTCATTTCGTCAACATTCTTTTGCTATGAAAATAAAAAATTTGTCAAATGAAATGTTTTATTCAGATTAATCATTATAAATCTATGTAAAAAACAACAAGATCCTGATGCGTATCAGGATCTTGTTGCTAAGGAACTCCCGGGACCTTTATTTTCTACCTGACCGCACACCGGTTTGGACCAATTTCCATTTCACGCTGTTCTTCTGCCTCTGGTGAGATTTTGCCCATATTCGTTTCCCGGATTTGCTGATAGGAATTCGGCTGCGGCGGCAAATTCTCCGTAACGGTTCTGCGGAACTCTTCCTCGCTTTCGATCTTTAAGCCGTGATTCTGCTGGTACAGCACCCCGAGCTTTTCCGAAATGCTTCCATCCTCATTCATTTCATCTGAAATCATAAAATGGGCTGGCAGCACAAGCAGTTCGTCGGTCAGCTCTTTATATCTTTTATACAGGGTAGTCCGCAGGTCCTTTACCCAATCTCCAGCTTTTCCGGCCAGATCAGGGCGGCCAATCGAATCAATGAACAGAATATCGCCAGTGAGCAAATATTGGCCATCGACTGCAAATGATGTACTGCCGATGGTATGGCCCGGCGAATATACTGCCTTTATGACAGTATCTCCTACCTGATAGTCATCGCCGTCATGAATGTGATTGTACTCAAACTGGACCTCTTCCGCATCCTTTGGAGGCAGATAATAACCCGCTCCAAACTTTTCAGCGAGCTTTCTTCCGCCTGAAATATGATCTGCATGCAAATGGGTATCAAGGACATGGGTGATGGTTATCTCTTTTTGCCTGATAAAATCCTCATAGGGACCTGTCATGCGGTTCGCATCAATCAATGCTCCCTTGCCATTGGACTCAATCAGATAGGATAAACAGCCTTTTCCGATCCGGACAAATTGATAAATGGATCCGCCTTGTTTTAAATCCCCAATTTTAATGGGCTCGAGATGTTCACTCCATGCCTTCATTCCGCCTTCAATGGAATATACGTTTGAATAGCCTGCTTCCGCTACCTGTCCGGCAACAAACTCTGATGAGCCTCCCTTGGCGCATACGACAAAAATTTCCTGGTCTTTAGGCAGCTTGTCCTGGATGGATTCCACTCCCTCAAGCAAATCAAAATACGGGGCGTTAATGATATGGACGTTTTTTCCTTCAATCTTCCAATCATCAAAATCATCCGTATTTCGCACATCCAGAATAAATGTTTCTTCATGATCCAGAATTTTTCTGGTTAATTCCTTTACAGTGATTGTCTTAACATGATTCTCAGCCATATTTTTCACCTCTTAAAAAGTAAGTGTTACATCGGCATCCTTGGCAAAGGTTAAAAACGTCACAGCTCCGCCAACGTCAATGCCCTCCACAAATTGCTCCTTTTCAAGGCTCATTACATCCATAGTCATCTGGCAGGCAATCATTTTTACGCCCATTTCGCTTGCCATGTTTACCAGTTCATCTACCGGCGGGACATTGGCTTTTTTAAATCCTTCCTGAAAATGCTCGCCTCCCGGAGGCAGCGGAAGATTCCTATGGCCCTCTTTATGAATTAAATTTAGCCCCTCAAATGTGAAAAAGATTCCTACTTCTGCATCCGTTGCTGCAGCTGCTGTCGCAATGTTAAACACCTTATAAGCATCAAACATGCTTCCGTTGGCTGCGATAATGGCTACCTTCATTCTTTTACCTCCCTAATGGGTCTGATTTAATTGTCCCTTCCATTCAGTCATGCCTGGCACTACATTCCTGACGTTTGGATATCCTTTTTCAGCCAGTTTCTGGGCAGCCAGATCACTGCGGTTGCCTGTCCGGCAGATAATGTGCACTTCTTTATTCTTATCCAATTCTTCAAATCGGTTTTCAAGCTCCCCTAAAGGAATGTTGACGGCTCCCGGAATATGGCCAAAGGCAAATTCTGCAGGCTCCCTCACATCGAGAATGGTGATCTCTTCATTACCTTTTATTTTTTCCTGGAGATCGCCAAGGTCTGTTACATGAGGATGTTTCGCCTCCACTTTTTCTTCCTCCACCGTCGCTTTGCGCAGGTAATGTTTTAAGGTATCTCCATCTTCCACTGTGCCCAAGTAATGATTGCCGGTGCTCTGGGCCCATGCTTTAATATCTGCGGTAGACCCCTTATCCGTCGCCTGAACCTCCATTACCTATCCTGGCTCAAGAGCATCTCTTTTTTTGTTTTAACAATTGGCATTGGACAGGAAAGTCCTTTAGCATCCAAGACTTTATTAACATTCATGCTTTTCCCTCCATTCCCTTTTAGTATCTTTTTGATCCTGTTTTCAATGCCCGGCTGGACCTTCCAAATTTTTGTTAACTTGATTTTCTATACCTCTATCCGTATAAATACAAACTAAACCTTTTTCCTCAAATAACTCTTGGGTTTCAAATCCATTTCTTAATAAAGTCTTAACAATCGCCCATCAAAATGGAGGACAAAGGAGTGACTTACATGAACGATATTGGAATGTTTTTTGCCCTCGCAGCCGGAATGCTGTCTTTTTTCTCCCCGTGTGTGTTTCCGCTGCTGCCGGCGTATGTGACCCACCTGACTGGAGGCCGAATCGAGAACGCTAAAATGCAGGTGGACCGGAAGAAGCTTTATTTGCGTTCGTTTGGATTTATAATTGGGTTTAGTATGATTTTTATAGCACTTGGGGCATCCGCCAGTTTTTTCGGAAAAATTTTAATGAATTATCGGATGATCATTATGCAGGCTGCGGGGCTGTTAATTATAATTTTTGGATTGCAGATGGCCGGCTTGCTTAAATTCAAATTTTTAATGAAAGAGAAGCGATTCAAAACAGAAAATAAATCAAAGGGCATGTTTGGGTCTGTTTTGCTGGGAATGGCCTTTGCAAGCGGCTGGTCGCCTTGTGTTGGACTTGCCCTTTCATCCATACTATTATTGGCGAGCTCTTCCGATACGCTAAGCCAGGGTATCTTCTTATTAATGTCTTATTCTCTTGGAATGGCCATTCCATTTTTCGTTATTTCAGTAATCATTTCTTATTCTTTAAAAGCCATGCGTAAAATCAATAAGTACTTATCCAGGCTCGCATTTGTTAATGGCATGATTATGGTTGCACTGGGAATGCTCGTCTTAAGCGGGCAAATGCAAAAAATTAGTGCATGGCTTTCAGCGTATAGCCTATTTCAATTCTAAAAAAGCGATAAATAATAAAGGATGATTATTTTGCCCGATCAGCATCTTATTGGAAAAACAGTATTGGTGGTAGAGGATGATGCCAAAATCCGCAACCTCGTTAAAATTTACCTGCAAAAAGAAGGTTATGAAGCGATGGAGGCAGCGGATGGCCGTGAAGCCATGAAGAAAATTGAACAATTTGATCCCTGCATTTTAATTCTGGATCTGATGCTTCCTAAAGTCAGCGGCGAGGAAATTTGCCGCTGGGTGCGGGAAGACCTGAAGAGTATGATGCCAATCATTATGCTTACTGCCAAGGCAGATGAAAAAAACCGCATTCAGGGCTTCAAACTGGGTGCAGACGATTATGTCGTCAAACCTTTCAGCCCCGCTGAACTGATGGTGCGCATCGAAGCAGTCCTAAGAAGAACCTCAAGCAGGTGCGGAAAATTAAGCTTTACCGGATTTACTCTCAAGCCGGCAAAAGGAGAAGCCCTCATTAATGGAGATCCTCTTGAGCTGACACAATTCGAATTTAAACTGCTGCACATGTTTATGCAGCACCCGGGTCAGGTTTTATCGAGAGAACAGATTCTAAACTGCATTTATGAACATAACCAGAAGGCAGTGTCTGAACGGACAATCGATGTGCATATCAAGCATCTCCGGGTAAAAATCAAGCAAAAAACACCGAAGGACTATATTCAGACGGTAAGGGGAATGGGGTATAAATTTGTGGGTGTATAAAAAATTTTCCAATCTGTTATCACGCCTCGTTGCCCTGAATAGCCTGGTCATTTTGCTTGTGATCCTCCTGGCCGGTTTTTCAGTTAAGGATTACGCATGCTTCCTCGTCAACTCCGAAGATGTCACCGGACAGGATCTGGTTGTTACCTTGAACGGATTTCTCTGGAGGGTTAGTATTGCTGCATTTGTCATCGTCGGTTTATTCCATTATTTTACTGTCCGTAAAATGGTCCATCCCATTAAGAATCTGTCCCGGGCTGCCAAGGATGTGATGAAAGGCAAGGCTCCTGAAGAATTGGCCGTGCCTTCTACGGGAGAATTAAAGGAACTGACCGAGAACTTTAATGCCATGACGTCCTCCCTTGTATCTTTTCAGGAAAAACGTGAAGAAATGCTCCGTGACATCGCCCACGAGCTTCGCACTCCCTTAACCAATATCAATGGCTATCTTGAAGCCCTTGAATCGGGAGTCATCGAGGGTGACCCTGAATTATTCGGCTCACTGCTTGAGGAGTCCCGGCGGATTACCGGCATCGTGGAACTGATAACAGAGCTCAACACGTGGAGCAATGGCACTTATTTTACAGAAAAGCCATTCGAGCCTTTATCCATTGACACGATTCTAAAAGAATCACTTAGTGCCTTCCGGTTAAAGCTGGACGAAACGTTTGATCTCCAAGAGGCCCGGATTGAGCCTGCAATGGTAATGGGGAATAAAGACGGCCTTAAACAGGTTTTTACTAATATTCTTCAAAATGCACTTGATTACAATACAGGGACCGAACTGGCTATAAATACCGCACTCTCCGATCATTTCTATTCCATTACTATTTCCCATACAGGTCAATTCATTGATCCTGTAAAAAAAGACCTGATTTTTGAACGGTTCTACCGCCTGGAGGAATCCAGGAGCACCAGAGTGAGCGGAGCAGGATTAGGACTGGCTATTGCGAAAAGTATTGCAGATGCGCATAAGGGACAGATTTCTATACAGACAGATGGATTTCACCACATCTTTGAAATTATCCTTCCGGCAGATAGGGCAGCTTCTAAAAATTAGCTGCTTTTCTTAATCAAATCTTAATAAAACCCTTTCATACTAATGGCTGGAAAGGGGTGAAGATATGAAATTTATAATAAATAATGATAACACTACAGCTGAATTGGGCTACGGAAAGCTGCCTGTTTCTCCTAATGACCAGGCAGGCTATCGCCCGCTGGAACTATTTGTGTCATCCTTGGCTGGATGCAGCGGCACAGTTCTTTGGAATATCCTTCAAAAGAAGAGGCTTGGAGTTGAGAGGATTGAAGCGGAAGTTTCTGTATCCAGAATTCCTGAAGAAGCCAATCAGATAAAAAAACTGGCTATTTCAGCTGAGGTTCATGCCGATCAAGCACTTTCCGCAGAACAAGCCGCAAAAGTGGCAGAGCTTACTGTAAAAAATTGCGGAATGATCCAATCTGTGATTGGCTCTATCGATATAAGCTATGAGGTTACGTTCACGGGTGATTCTGATTGAGTTATTTTAATATTGGGAGCCTGACGATTCCCGCTGTTTGGCTGGCTGTTCTGCTGTCCCTTTTTATGACATCACTTTTGTACAGATTCGCCTCGGGAAGAAAGCTTGAGGATTGGTACTGGAACAGTTTTTTTCTTTACTTTCTGGTGTGGAAGCTAAGCTATGCTCTGTTTCATTTTAAGATGGCCATAGAGATGCCGCTGTCTATTGTTTATTTTAACGGAAGTACAAAAGGGCATTTCCTTGCTCTTGTATCGCTTTCCGTTTATCTGATTTATATTGCAGGAAAGAAGCACCAGACAGTCTTTCGCGACGCTTTTAAAGTATACCCTCTTTTTTTCATTGGTTTTGAGGTCACCAAATATGCACTGGAAACAAATTTCCCTGCAGCAATGGCAAGTCTGGCTCTGCTGATTGGCTATGCTGTTTTTCTTAAAAAGAAAAATGAATGCTTCTCAATCAAGGCATTCACTTTCCTTTTCCTTTTCGAGCTTCTTATCATCAGTTTCTTTCAGCCGATCCTGTCCCTTGAAATTCTGACATTCGGCTGGCTGGCATTTATCGTATACATCCTGTCAAACGGGGATCGTAAAAATCTTAGCTTCAAACTAACTTCCTAAGGCGGTGCAAAAGGTTGAATAAAAATCTGTTATCGATAGCCATAATTCTATTGGCCCTGGCGATTGTATTCGTCAATCTATGGAAACCATCTGCAGATAAAGATAGCACAAGCAATGCTGCTGTGGAAAACGAAGAGGAGTCGGTCGAAACCGAGGATATACCTGGATCAGACCTTACTCAAGTTGAGGAAGGAAAGCCTGCTCCAGATTTTGAACTAACTACTCTCGATGGCAAAACAATGAAACTATCAGACCTTCAAGGGAAGAAGGTCATCCTCAACTTCTGGGCAACCTGGTGTCCGCCCTGCAAAGCTGAAATGCCTCATATGCAAAATTTCTATGAAAAGCATAAAGAAGATGGCATTGAGGTGGTAGCAGTCAATCTCACAAATATTGACAACGGCAGGAAAGATATCGAGAAATTCGTTAAGGATTACGGACTTACCTTTTCCATCCCCCTCGATGAAAATGGCATGATCGGCCCGCAGTATCAAGCATTTACCATTCCAACAAGCTATATCCTCGATACTAAGGGCGTGATCACAAAGAAAATTGTCGGCCCGATGGATGAAGGCATAATGGAAGACTTGACGGAGGATATTGAATAAGGATTGGCAGACAAAAAGGTGCCGCTTCTGACTTTAATATCATCTATCACCGATAAATGCAGGTACATACGATGAAATATCTCAATATTGACCGAAGGCACCTTCAGAATATAAAATCAGGTGCCTGCCCCCCTTAGTCTATAACATATTTTATTGGGGCAGGCACTGAAAACGAATGTGTGTGTACCTTCCTAACCGAGATTCCTGTAATTCTCAAGCGGTTTTCTGCATTGATATGGATCTAATCGGTAATGCTTATCCCATTCGGCACTCCTTTTACTTCAATTGTATCAATGACCTTACTCTGTTCTTTATCGATGATGCTGACCGTATCTTCAAACATATTCGTCACATACACCCTCTTGTTGTCCGGACTTGTTACCACTCCATGCGAGCCTCTTCCGGTTTCAATTTCAGCTGCTGCTTTCCTTAAAGCAAGATCTATAACGGTCACACTGCTCGAAGGAGCTTCTTCTGTTCCCTGGTTGGCCACATAGGCAAACTCACCTTTTTCATCGATATATACTTGTGCAGGACCAATTCCCACTGGAATTTTATCAACCTTATCAGTAGCCAGATCAACCACAGCGAGAGCATTTTCTCCATTTAATGCTGCGACAAGTGTTTTTCCATCAGAAGTAATACCCGTAGTGACAGGAGCTATTCCCACTTTTATCCGCTTTTCTTCCTTCAAGGTTTCAAGATTAATAACACTGACCGTATCTTCACCCATGTTTGCAATGTAAGCTCTTTTGCTATCTGATGAAATCCTGAATCCATGCGGCCCTTTGCCGGTCTCAACTGTATCTGTCACATTGAAGCCATCCATATTAATGACAGATGCAGTATTGTCCTCGCTGTTTGTTACAACAGCGTACTTCCCATCCTCCGTAAAAACAATGTGGGCAGGGTGATTTCCAACTTCGACCTCCTGAACCAGTTCATCGCTTTCAACACTGTAAAAAACAGCTTTTGCACTCACTTCTCCGTGGCCGTCATGACCTCCCCCATGGTCTCCCATACCTGGCACAACCGTAGCCCCGATTAATTTTCCATCTGGTGAAACCTGCACATTGTGAGCGGAACCTTCTACCTCTATTGTCGTTACAATTGAATTGTCAGCTGCGCCAATTTTGGAGATGCTGCCTTTTTCGTTAGCAGTGTAATAATATTGGACCTCCGTTTTTTCTTCAGCCTCTTCTTTATTGCCTTCAGTTTGCTGAGCATCCCCGGAAACAGGCTTTGGTTCCTCAACAGCATTACTTCCCGAGCTGCATCCGGCCAGTATCACGCCTAACAATAAAAATACAATAAATATCATTTTAAATTTAATCATGGAATTTTCCTCCCTTATCGTATATAAAGAGAGCATAATAACAGCAAGAATATACAAAAGTGATGTACTTCACTTAACCAAATAAATGTGCACAAAGTATAACAATCTATTGAAATCCATAAACTCTGCAAATTTAATAGGTATGATAAAGAATTCCCTCTTATCCAGGCCCTTTGCTAAAACAAAAAAAGCTGGCCAGCACTACTATTAGTGCAGCCAGCCCATACCTATTCGATTATTTCCACACGAACGCTTTTTCTCCCCCACTGAAGGGCATCGCCCTGGTTTGCAATGAACACATCGATTGAACTTCCGTTTATGCCGCCGCCTATGTCCGCTGCTATTGCAGTTCCATAGCCTTCTACTTTCAAGATGGAACCAAGCGGAATGACACTTGGATCGACGGCAATCACTTTCGCATCAGGGTACTTTTTTAAATCCAGACCCATCCTGGTCACACCTGAACAGCCCTCACAACTCGCTGTATATGCTGTGCTTTCCACAGTCAATGTTTTTACCTGCCGCTGTACCTCGCTTCGCCTTTCGGTCAAGTGCAGCTCTCGTCTGAGGGCCGGCAATTCCGTCCGCCGTCAAGCCTTGCTGTTTTTGAAAGCTCTTGATAGCGCTCACTGTGCCATTTCCATAAATACCATCTAAATTAGATTTATAGTGACCTGCTTGTTTTAATTGATATTGAATTTGGATGACCTGTTTTCCAATGTCCCCATATCTCAGTACTTTTAATGCGTGGTTTGTCTGCGGTCCTGCAATTCCATCAGCCTTCAGGTTACGCTTACGCTGAAAATTCTTGACGGCTTCCACCGTGATGCTTCCATAGTATCCTGTCGATGTATGGTATGGGAATACCCCTTTTGTCATCAGGTAATCCTGCAATTCGGCCACATCTGACCCTGATGATCCATTGGCAAGTGTACGATCCCCGAGCGCCGCTTCTGTAAACGAAGGAGCAGCCAGCATGAGAACCACAGCCACGAAGGCCATCAGCATGTTTTTAAATCTCATTAACATTAATAAATCCTCCCTAATTTCCTTTGATATAAAAGAATTCGGGAGGAATTGACATTATTCGAGTGTTGCAAACAGAATCACAACGTTCGTCCCTCTATCATCCATTATATTGCAATAATGCGTTCTATTTTGTCTGTGTATATATTACCCAACATTATAAGAAAAAGCTGAAGACCTTTATCTTCAGCAATTTGATCTATTTCCATATATCCAAGTACTTTTTCTTGTATTTTTTGTCATCAACAGCATCAATCAAATCTAAAGCTGTTTGTTTAATAGCCTCATCATTCAGATGGTCATATATATTTTTCATATTTTGAAGGATGTCATAACGGATTAACGTGTAATTTTTTTCATCTGTTCCATTAATAAAACGTTCAGTCATTATCTCCATGACCAGTTCTTTTTGGGATGTACCGGAAATCCCGACTTTCCATATAGACTGAAGGCTATGTCTGGCTGTAACAAACTTTTCATCTTTTGTTACCTCCCATAGCTTAGGGAAATCCCTCATAATTCTCATCTCTGGATCGCTTTTAGCCAGGTTAGCTAAGTATTGAGCTGCACGGGAGCGTTGATGGTTATCGTTATGAGTTAAGTCCTCTACTAGCTGATCCCATACTTCATACGCCCAATCAACTTCTTTGTCAGTAGCATTTAAAATGTGCTGATAAGCTTCATAACGCTCATCTTTATCGCCTGACTTTGATTTTTGAAATTCCACTTTCAGCTGACTGTCCATTGTTCACCGCCTTACTTACATGCAAGAATTTCTAAAGCTACTTCTGCGCTATTTGAATAAGATTCCCGCACGTATCATCAAATACAGCCAATGTGACATCCCCCATTACTGTTGGTTCCATAGTAAACTTCACTCCGAGTTTTATTAATCGGTTAAACTCTTCGTGCACATCAGCAACCCCAAACATTGTGGCCGGAATTCCTTCTGCAAAAATCTTCTTTTGATATTCTGTGGCAGCCGGATGTACATTAGGTTCCAGCAAGAGCTCCGTACCGTCTTGATCTTCGGGAGAAACCAGGGCGATCCACCTGTGTTCCCCGACTGGGATGTCATGCTTTTTTACAAACCCCAGCGTTTCTGTATAAAATTTCAATGCCTTCTCCTGATCCTGGACGAAGATACTGGTAACAATAACTTTCAACATGTATTTGCCTCCTTTGATAATTGTAACGGGCTTCCAGCAAAGCCCGCACGTACCTCTTTATGAATCCTTATTCCGCTTTTAGTAAGGTTACTCCAGCCATCTTTCCAGCAGATTCTTAAGTGGCTGGTTATTAAAAATAATTACCCGATATTTTCCCTTTCGTTCGGATCTAATGAGCTGTGCATCTTCCAATACTGAAAGATGTTTAGCTATTGCCTGCCGCGAAATGGAAAGGCCGTGCTTCATAATGAGACGAGCCGTCAGTTCATATAGTGTCATCTCTTTGCGTTCGGACAGTTCGTCCAATATAAGCCGCCGGGTCGAATCACCAAGTGCTTTGAATATAGCGTCTTTGTCCCAATTCATATTATGATTATAAGCAACCATTTGGTTACTTGTCAATACAAGCAACCTCAAAGTTGCCTAATAAAGTTGCCGTTTCAATCTTTGCAGTAATCACCAAGTCTTAGAGGTTTAAGCCAAAGAACTGCATACATCATTCTGTATTGGTAAAAAATACGGAAGAGGTGAGCACAATTGGAAAATGATAATTTAAAGCTTACATCTTCCGAAATAGGAACACTATGGGGGGAGTATGTAAACGGAACAATGACCGAGATTGTAAATAGGTATATGAATTCAATTATAGAAGACGAAGAAATAAAACAAGTTTTTGAAATAGCAATTAAAACAGGGGAAAAGCAAAAGAAGCAGCTTGTTTCCTTCATTGAGAAGGATGGATTTCCAATTCCAATTGGTTTTTCGGAGTCCGACCTCAATAAAGGTGCAGAGAGATTGTTTTCAGACATATTCTGCCTGAATTATTTACATATTATGACTATCCATGGTTTGTTAGGCCATACAACCGCTTTAGGTGTTTCGGTCAGAAAGGACATACGGGAGTTTTACAGCTCATGTGTAGATGATGCCAAAAATATGTACGATTTA
Source organism: Cytobacillus firmus NBRC 15306 (assembly GCF_001591465.1). Lineage (GTDB taxonomy): Bacteria > Bacillota > Bacilli > Bacillales > Cytobacillaceae > Cytobacillus > Cytobacillus firmus. Next base: position 28,362 of record NZ_BCUY01000025.1, on the reverse strand, counting down.
ACTATTGAGCTGCTTCTGAAAAAAGGAGTTTTTCAGAGAGATCCCTATTTTTATCCTGCCGAAAGCCCTGAAATTATTACTGCAACAGATTTTACTGATGGATTTTTCGGAAAAGGAAGACGTTTATCTTCTACAGAAATAATTAGTATCTCCCTTAACATTAAAAAGGGGATTATGGCAAAAGCACTTTCCATCGGATTCAGCCAAGTCACAGAATCGAAAGATATAAGGAAGTTTTTTGAGGAATTAGAAAAAACAGCCGATGAAAACCTCCAGGCTCTTTCAAAAATATTGCACAAGGATAACTTGCCAGTCCCAATGTCGTGGGAATCAGAAGTTACAACTTCAAAGGACTCTCCGTTTTCCGATAAATTAATGTTATATCATATGGGTTTCCTGGTGCAGACTGCACAAGTATATTACGGGACAGGCCTGGCCGGATCCATGCGGACAGACCTGGCCTTAACTTATGAAAAAGCAATTCTGAAATCCTTGAAAGTCACCCGAAAATGGTTCGGCATTATGGTGAAGAACAAGTGGTTAGAACAGCCGCCGCTTGCTCCCAATAGAAAAGAACTTGCACAGGATAAATAAGTTACACCCCTCATTTGTGAAATGTACCCCCATTTACGGACAGTTAAAAAAGCGCCTATGCGGCTAATAAGTGACCCCGGTATTGTGTTATGATCCCCTGATAGTAGACAGAAAAAAGAAAGCATACTAATCTGTCTACTATGGAGGGGATTTTTTTATGGGAAAAATACGTAAAACATATGATATGAACTTTAAGAAAAAAGTTGTTGATCTTCATCTCAAAGATGGGATGGGTTATAACATAATAGCTAAAGAATTGAGTATCGATAAAAATCAAGTAAGGAGATGGGTTAACTATTTTAATGCGGAGGGGATTAAAGGGCTAGAGGATAAAAGAGGTAAGAGGAAAGGACCTGGTAAAGGTAGACCAAGAACTCGACCTGAAGATCAGGAAGTCAAAATTAAACGTCTTGAAGCTGAGAACGAAATGCTAAAAAAGCTCTTAAAGATGTGAAAGGGGGAATGAAAGAAGTATCCACACAAAAGAAATACCAGGTAATCAAAGAAATGTCCCAGGGGGACTATTCTATTGTATTGTTATGTAAGATCGCAGAAGTATCTAAAAGTGGCTATTACAAGTGGTTAAAACGACAAGAGTCACCCACTGAAAAGCAGTTAGAGGATGAAGAAATCAAAGAAAAAATCATGGAGTGCCATGAAAAACTTAAAGGGATATATGGGTATCGGCGAGTACAGATATGGTTAGAAAAAAACTACGAAACACATATAAATCACAAGCGTGTCCAGCGTCTTATGGGGGAATTGGGGATCAGGGCAGTCATCCGAATGAAGAAACCATATTACGGGAAGAAAGAAGCATACGTTGTTTCAGACAACTATCTTAATCGAAACTTTGTCGCTTCTAAACCTAATAAAAAATGGGTAACGGATGTTACTTATTTAATTTTTAATGGCCAAAAGCTGTATTTGTCCGCCATTTTAGACTTATACAATAATGAAATTGTTGCTTATCATGTTAGTCGGAGAAATGACCTGAAACTGGTTATCGATACCCTCAAAAAGGCAAAGAAAAAACGGAATGTAAAAGGAATCCTCCTGCATAGCGACCAGGGTTTCCAATATACATCCCGCCAATATAACAACCTAATTAAAAAATATCAAATGAAAGCGAGCATGTCTAGAAAAGGTAACTGTTGGGACAATGCTTGCATGGAAAACTTCTTTAGTCATTTTAAGACTGAATGTTTTTATCTATATTCATTCAAAACAGCTCAAGAGGTTAAAGACGCATTAAATCAATACATGAGGTTCTATAATCATCAACGTTTTCAAAAGAAATTGAATTACCTGAGCCCATATCAATACAGGACTCAGGCTGCATAATTGTGCATTTTTATTACTGTCTACTTGACGGGGGTCACTACATTGTACCGGGGTCATTTTATTTAAACGATGATGATTATTACTCTTTCTACTTCCTTCGTTACATCCTTCAAATTATCAAGTGAGTTATATCTTTAAAATGTCCAAAGAAGCTCTCCATTGGTGCGTTATCCCAACAGTTCCCTTTCGGGACATTGATTGAGTTAATCCAAGCTCTTTCACTTTGCTTTGGAATAGAGGATGCCTATAATGCATTCCTTGGTCAGAATGTAATATGGCTTCAGGGTGAAAATGTTTGCCAACAGATGTCTCTAACTTTTTCAACGTCTTATAGACGATGCCCATATCTAATGACGTGGACAGGTGGTACGCCATAATTTCCCCTTGTAGCTCCGTCCTTTACACAGGATAAATATGCTTTTTGGCCCTTTCCATAATAGAGATAAGCAATGTCAGTAAGCAGGACTTTTCCTGGTTCCTCCTGATTGAATTCTCGATTAAGAAGGTTAGGACAGGTTCGATGTTCCTGGGTTGGCTTTCCTTATTTTTGTTTCAAGATTATATTTTGCCATTAATCGCCTAATCTTTTTGTGGTTCATTACAGCTGAATAATCATTCTCCAGGATCATTTTAATTTGGAGGGCACCTGCTGTTTCTTTTTTGCTTAGGAATATTTCTTGGACGAGCTTTATATCCAATTCATCCTGCTCGTCTCGTTGTGCCCTTATAGATGCAGCCTTCAACTAGTCATAGTATCCGCTTCTGCTAACACCCGCCAGTTCACACAGGTAGGAAACTGCTTTCTTTAACTGATAGATTCTTATCGTTTTCTCGATCAGGTAAAACTTCTCAGCTGACGTTAAAATCGTTTCTTCTTCAACGCCTGCCTTTCTAACTCTTCCAGCTTTTTTAGTAAGTCATTCTCCGCTTCAAGGAATTTAATTCGTGCCTCAGCTTTTCTTAATTTCTCTTCCACAGAAAGCTGCTTTGTAGAAGGTCGCCCTGTACTCCCTTTGCCTCTGCGTTCCATAAGGAGACCTTCCTCTTCAAACCGTTCATATGAATCCCTCCAACGTTTAAGACAATACTTTGGTTGTTTCTTACCGATCATACCTAGGTCAAAGCCCTGTTCAATAAAGATTTGCTATGGTATTTTTCCACTTTTGTATTCCTTCACAGCTTTTAGCTTAAATCCCGGACTATAAGAGATTGATTTTTCAGAAGCGCTCAAAGCATTGGGATACTTCTCAAGCTCTTTAAATTGAAATTCATTATAAATATTCTTACTCCTGATAACCCTCCGCCCATATTCATTAGATTTATTGAAACACAAAAAACCCCAGATAGGGGCACTTTTTTATCAGTGTCCGCTATCTGGAAAATATTTCGACCGCAAGGAGGCTTTTAACTAAAACACCAATTAAAGAGGAACGTTTTCAAAGTGTTCAACATCAGGAAATGGATCATAGAAATGGTGCAGCTGTCTTTTCCATTCTTGATACTCTTTCGATTGTCTAAACCCAACTGTATGGGCCTCTAATGATTCCCACTTCACCAGCAATAAATATTTACCCTCAACTTCCATACATCGCTGCAGCTCGTGAGATATGTAGCCTTTCATGGAAGAAATAACTTTTGATGCTTCACGAAATGCTTGTTCATATTCTTCCTCCATCCCTTTTTTTACTTGCAGCATTACTGCTTCTAAAATCATGTAAATTTCCCCTTTCCCTGCTTTCTCAAAAGAGCTCCTGATTTCTAGTTTAATTTAATGATTTCAAAAACTGCCTGTTCAGCTGACTGAAGGGCACCTTCAAGGTGGCCGCCAAAGGGTGAATTCGTCTCCGTACCAGCAAAAATAATTTTCTTTTCCCATACCCCAGCTTTTGGCGGCTGACCATAACTTGGAAAATCTCTAAGCGGGTCCAGGTCTTCCTCAACTGCAGTTTCGGAATCTTCGGCCCAATCCTTATAAAGGATAGCCTTAACGTTTTGGGCGGAGGTTCCAAATAGCCTAACCAATTGATCAATGACCAAATTTAAAACTTTATCCTCTCCAAGTTCTCGGCGTGTTCTCGCTGGCATACCGAAGAAACCAAATAAAGCGCCAGATCCTGTTTTAGGAGAAGCATCGTGGATTTCCTGCAGAGGTCCAACCCAGCTCGATGCGAAGCCAGAGAGCTCTGATTCTCTCCAAAAGGGACGATCATAGATGGCAACTGCCTTCGCCTGCCCTGCCATCCACGTCGGTTTGCCAGCAAGGTCAGTCATAAGATCTGCAGGGAGAGATGGAGAGAATTCAATATGACGCGCCACAATCCGAGGCGGCAGTGCTAGGATTACAGCACTTGCAGTTACATTTGTTGTCTCTCCATCAGCAAGGACTGCTTCAACCGTAATAACTCCCGCTTCCTCTTGTCGAATGGCTGTGACTCGGGTTCCTAGCTCGACTATCCCTGAGGGAATTGTATCTGCTACAGCATCAATAAGGGATTGCACACCTCCTATGAATCGAATCGACCTTGCACCAGCATTTTCCGGCAATACATGGCGCTCTGGAGGTTCGTTTTGGAATCGTTCTGAAAGCATTGCCCCTTTGGTGTACTGGACAAAAGTTTCTAAATTCAGTTCTTTCACAAGGCCGGTGATCGCGCTCTCATATTCAGGCCAAAACCACGTTGGCCCGAGATCAAATTTGCCCAGGTCAGGTCTGTTTGGACCAGAAGTGCTCAAGACCCTGCCGCCAATCCGCTCTCTAGCTTCGAGAACCCTGCAAGGAGTGCCATGTGCAGCAAGTAATGACGCAGCCCGCAGTCCACTTAACCCAGCACCGACAATGACTACAGGATTTTTCACACTCTTGCCTCTTTCGTACTGTGTCTATGCTGAATCAATGCAAATATAAAAGAGCTATTCCTTTTTATATATAACTCTTCTAAATGAGTTTTCCCACTCGTCCAAATTTCAGCTTCCATTACTATACCCCCGATTTTTAACTCGGCATTGTTGAGTTTAGATTATTGCTGTATAGAGCGTTATACCGGCTTGCAGCCATTAAATAATACCAGATAAGGGCACAAAGCCTTGTTTTAATCAGACTGTCAGCAATGAATCATTTTGTAATTCCCGGTGCAATACTTCACCCATACGCTTCATCCCTTCAATAATCCTCTCTTTAGACATATTGGAGTAATTTAAACGCAATGTATTTTTTTGTGTGCCATTTGGAAAAAAGGGCGCACCAGGTACACAAGCCACATTGTTTTTCAGGCACTCTGTAAATATATGCGCTGAATCAATACCCTCTGGAAGCTCAACCCAAATAAATAATCCGCCTTCCGGCTTACTGTAAGATAAATGATTTGGGAAGAATTCTTCAATGCAGGATAACATAGCTGTGCATCTTTCTTTATAAACAGCTTTGATTTTATTTATGTGTTCTTCGATATCATAAAGCTCCATATACTTTGCTGTAATTCTTTGAGCAAAGCTGTCAGTATGCAAGTCAGCTGTTTGCTTAAAAGCAACATACTTATCAATGAAGGTTTCGTCCGCACAAATCCATCCAAGCCGAAGACCGGGAGTGAAAATCTTAGAGAAAGTGCTTAAATAAATGACTCTGCCTTCTGTGTCAAAATGTTTCACAGGCGGGAGTTCCTCTCCAGCAAATCTTACAGCTCCATAGGGGTTATCCTCTAAAATCAGCACATCATACTGATTAGCAAGCTCAATCATTCTTTTTCGTCTTTCGAGTTTTAAGGTGCGGCCAGTAGGGTTTTGGAAATCAGGAATCGTATAAATAAATTTTGCATCAGGATGATCTCGCAGCATTTGCTCCAGCTCTTCCATTACCATTCCATCATCATCATCCATGGCTACTTCAACAAACTTTGCATTATATGACTTGAATACATTAATGGCTGCAAGATAGGTTGGGCTTTCACAAATAATAGTATCTCCCTCATTGATAAATAATCTTCCAGTCAGGTCGATTGCCTGCTGGGATCCTGATGTAATAAGAACATTTTCAATGCTGGAGTCAATCCCAGCACTTTTCATTCTCTGACAAATAGCTTCTCTCAAAGGAATATATCCTTCAGTTGTACTATATTGAAGAGCAGCCGCACCTTCTTCATTCAATACAGCATTGCAAACTTCCTTTAGAGCTTCTACAGGAAACAGTTCTGGAGCCGGCAGTCCTCCCGCAAAAGAGATTACTTCCGGTCTTTCTGTTACTTTTAATATTTCACGTGTCTCAGAAGATGTTACAAAGCGAGCTCTCTCAGCAAATTTATGTTCCATTTATACACATTCCTTTTCTAATTTTGGAGTTGCCTTAATACTGAAAATTCAGTCACTGTTGCTTATACTTTTCTCTTTTTGATAGATACCTGCCCATATTACAATGGGAATGAGCAGTAATGAAAGGACAGCACCTGCAATGGAAAGGGCTGCATAACTGGAATGTGCTACAACTATTCCGGATAATCCTCCTCCTAATGCTCCTGACAAAGCAATCCCTACATCGATCGAACCCTGAGTTTTAGCCCGGGAAGAAGCCTGAGTTGAATCTACCAGAATAGCCGTGCCGCTGATTAAGCCAAAATTCCATCCAAGCCCAAGTAAAACAAGGGCTATATTGAGTATGAGCATCGACTCACCAGGTCCTGCTGCAGCCAAAATGCCAGAAGCAAGCAGCGTAATAGCGGAAGCAGCAGCCATAGCCGCACGGCCAATTTTATCAACAAGAATACCAGTTACTAATGAAGGCAAAAACATCGCACCTATATGAAATCCAATGACAAGCCCCACCTCATTCAAATCATGTCCATGATGTCCCATATGTATAGGGGTCATTGTCATAATGGCCATCATCACAAATTGAGTTAAAACCATTACAGCCGCTCCTGCAAAAATGCCTCGCCTGTTTATCGATGCCAAATTAGAGCTTTTCTCTAAATGATTGGCTTTAGCGTGTGCATCTGATATGGCTTTTGCCACAATAAAAGGATCGGGACGAAGGAACAAAAATAGAACAAATCCAGCCAGTATATACGCCGCAGCCGCTAATATAAAAGGACCGGCTAAAGCAGGAATTCCTATGGATATAGCAAACTCCCCCATTACATCCACCAGGTTAGGTCCTGCGACAGCACCGAATGTGGTGGAAACCATGGCCATACTAATAGCCTTTGCCCTCTGTGCGGGGCTTGCCAGGTCAGTTCCAGCGTAGCGCGCCTGCAAGTTTGTAGCCGTCCCCGCCCCGTAGATGAGCAGTGAAATAAATAATAGCAGAATGCTGTTTGTTATTGCTGAAACCACTACTCCAATGGCACCTATGCCTCCAGCCAAAAATCCTGCCGCAAGTCCAGGACGGCGTCCAAGCCGCTGAGAAAGCCGTCCCACCAGCAGCGCAGCACCTGCTGACCCTAAAGTAAATAACGCGGTTGGAATTCCTGTTACACTATCTGTCCCCATCATGTTTTGCGCGAGAAGTGCTCCTACTGTAATTCCTGCTGCAAGTCCTGCTCCTCCAAAAATTTGGGATATGACAATGACAATTAATGTTCTTTTGTATAGTTGCTTCTGTTTTTCTGAAGAATTTATGTAGCTTTGCAGCCAGGCAGATTGGGCGTCTAACGGTAACAAAAACTCACCTCCCTTTTTATTTTCATAATATTCCAACTAGATTTCAATCATCTTAACACGCACAAAAAAACCATACAATATTATAATTGTATGGCGAACAATATTAGATATGATTGTTTAACAGGCGTTTAAGGATGATCAAACCTCTCTCAAGCTCTTCAAGCGTTTCCGGGGCACAAACAGAAACTCTTACAGCCCTCTCCGGACAACTATTTCCAACTACAAAACGTTCAGCTGCAAACACCTGTACTCCATGCTGCTTAGCCAGCGTTTCAAATTCAGCACCTGTAATCTTTCCTGGCAATAGCAGCCAGCGAAAAATGCCTGTTTCAGCGCCTAGACACGTAAAGTCTGCCAAATATCGGTTAACGAGTTGATTTCTGAGGATCGTCTGCTCCTGATGTCCCTCAATTAAGGCTTCAAATTGATTCGATACAATTGTACGTGCTGCAAGTTCTGCCAGTAATGGAGAAACGGAAACATTTAAATTATAAAGCGCCCTTGAAATTGATTCCTTGAATTGACTCGGCACTGCTGTATAGGCCAGCCGCAAGCCCGGTGCAAATGATTTAGATAAGCTTGCAATATAGATGACCTGTTCTGGTGCAAAGGATGCGACTGCCGGCAGCGGCTCTTTGCTTAGAAGATGGTATGATGCATCTTCGATAATGAACTGATTATACTTTTTGGCAATGGCTGCGATCATTTTTCGATTCTCGATCGACATAAAGGAAGCTGTCGGATTATGATAATCCGGAATCAAGTAAATACCTTTAATATTTTCATTTTTACACGCATATTCAAAAGACGCCGGACTCATTTCATAGTTGTCTGTTTTTATTGGCACCAGCTGCACACTAAGCATCGCTGCAGCCGTTTTTAAGCCAGGGTATGTATGCTGGTCAACTCCAATGCGCTCTCCGGGCTTACATAGACTTGCCAGTGCAGCAGCAATAGCATTTTGACCGCCATTCGCAAATAAAATGTGATCAGCGGTTGTTTCTAACCCGCCTCTGCGGATAAGCTTTACCGCTGCATTCTTTTGCCAATGGCTTTCGCCTCCCCGGCCATAGCCAAACCATTTTTCATACATAATCGGTCTCTTGCAGCATACTTTTCAACTGTAGCATCAGCGGCTCGAAAGAAGCATTATCCGGAAGGGTTGCTCCCATTTCAATTAAGTGCTTCGGCTTTGTATCTTCAAGTAAATACGCATTCGATAGAGCATCATAGGACACAAATGTGCCGCTTCCAACCGTTGCACTTAATAACCCCTTTAACTCACACACTTTAAATGCTTTTGAAATGGTGCTCACATTTAAATCTAAATAATCGGCCAGTTCCCGCTGTGGAGGAAGCTTGGTTCCGGGCAATAACACTCCGTTTAAAATATCCTGTTCCAATTGCCCTGCCAGTGCTTGATAAATGGGCTTTTCCTTTTTATCAAGGGATGGCTTCCAGGTCATAGGATAGTTTTCAAAAGAATTAATCGGCATGATACGCACCCTTTTTTGTACAAGTTTTCAATGAAGCTGTTTCTTTAATTATAACCCTTGTTCCTTAACCCTGCCCATTTCGTCGAACAAAGAAAAAAATTTAGTTTTTATTCTCCAAATACTTTTCCCATTCGCTTAGATACATCTTAGGTTTATCTTGAGGCTCAGATGATAATTTACAGATAAATTCTAATGAATTTCCATCTGGGTCATGAAAATAGACCATAGCATGTGTCTGGTCTGGCATTACAATGGGTTCAAGAGGTTTAAAGCCGAATTCTTCACGCATTTCAATGCCTCGCTTTTCAAGCCACTCTTTTGCATTCTTTAGATTTTCTAAATCTACTCTAAATGCAATATGTCTGATGGAAGGATGATAGTTCATTTTTGCTTGGTCACATTCCCATAATCCCAGCCAGCTTTCATTCTTAACGATCCAAAAAAATGCTGTTTTTTCGTATTTTATTGCTAAATCCAGCCCCAAGCCCCTGTAAAATTCAATCGACTTACTGATATTACTTACTGGTAAATGTGCTTCATACAGGCCTTTAATCATTTCTTAACCCCTGTCCTTCATTTTCTTAGCATTAATATACCAGTAACTGATCCATTTTCCGTCCACAATATGGTTGAAATTTTCTACTGCTTTATATGTATTGACCTCTTAAGAACTTATGTAATTCCAAAACAAAATAGCTGTTCCGCATGATTGTGCGGGACAGCCCTATTAATCTCCTCCCCCGCCGCAGCTTGAGCAGGAACTGCAGGATGACGATGAGCATGAGCTGCAGGAGCTGCCCGACCCGCAGCTTGTATAGCTTGATGAAATCTTGCTGCTGATTTTCATGTAACTGGCAAAATCATCATAATGAAAATAGGACACAGATAAAAAAGGTTAACCCTTTAATGGGTCTTGTGTCTAATGATTTTGGCGATAAACCAAATTTAAATGAGAGCTTTTTACGCAAAAATAGTATAAACCAGATAACCACTGGCAGCAGCAGTATCCATGCCATCTAATCCCCCCTTATACCTTTCTGATTACTATTACGGACTTCATTGCCGGACGTAATGATACCTCCAACTTTAAGTGGCATAAAAATCTCTCTCCCAAAGAGTAATTTTGTATTTTAATACTTTAATGTTTTACTGAAATTGATAAGCCCCAAAATAAAATAACAAACTGATAATGTAAATCCAACAATGACCAATGTTGATGCAAACAGCTGCAAATCTTTATCGACTAATAAATATGTGATCAAAGATATAATGCCTAAACACAAATAATATAGAGCATTTGTAAACGCCTTATTCGGGATGCCCGCTACTTTTTCAATTCCCTTAGGAAACAGCGCAGCTAATATGAGTATTACAATAAATATTAATGTTGAATATCATATAATAAAATTCTGCTGACACCAGTTTGTCCAAACCTATTTTATAAAAGCACCGGTTACCTCAGTACCTTGACCATTTCAATTTCATCTTTAATCGGAATGCCATCATTTCCAATTAAGGGGATCTCAGGCTTTACCTTTCTTGCTTCCTCAACCGCATTATGAATAATCTTGGACAGGATAAACCCTCGTTTCTGATAAAACTTCAATGCTAATAAATTATCATTGGTTGTTATAAGTTTTACGATTCTGCAATTTTTCTTTTTAGCAAGATTTTCAACTTCCTGCACTAACGATGTACCTATCCCCCTACCTTCTTCCGTACTATCCAAAGATATAATTTCACATTCCGTATTTTTAATTAAGTAAGTTATTAAGCCAATGATTTTGTCTTCATTTAGAACAGCAAAACCATCTAATGCACTGCAATCATAAATCCCACTGGAAATTACCATTTCCGGGCTCCCCCAATGCAGCTTAAAAAATTCTATTATTTTATATTTCGGTAAATCCTCAACCTGGTAAATATTCATTCCCAGCCACCTTAAATGTTTTAAAGTCTAAATTAATTATCTTAAATAGTTATCCAGTTAACAACCTTATTATTCCATTTCAATTAGAAAAACCAAAATCCCCTTTAGCAAACAGCAGCTCTAATGTTAGAATGGAATTAATGGGATATTTTAGGAATGGGGAGTTAGATGTTGGAGGACGTTATATTAGAGATTAGTGATTTGAGAAAGAACTATGGTCCGAAGTCCGTGCTGAATGGTGTATCTTTTCAGGTGAAACGCGGGGAAATCATTGGATATATCGGCCCAAACGGCGCTGGGAAAAGCACCACTGTCAAAATCATGCTTGGCATTGAAGATGACTATTCAGGACAGGTTAACATCTTTGGCCGGGATATTTCGGATGGAGATATCGAGTATAAGAGAAAAATTGGATATGTGCCTGAAATTGCTGAAGTCTATGATAACTTAACCGGCCAGGAATACTTAACCTTTGTTGGCGAATTGTATGGTCTTGATTCCGGCTTTGCCAGTGATAAGGCAAAAAGCCTGATGGAGCTATTCGGTGTGGGGGAAGTCTATCACTCCCGGATCGCTTCTTATTCAAAGGGAATGCGCCAAAAGCTCCTCATTATCTCGAGCCTGCTGCATAATCCGGAACTGCTCTTTTTCGATGAACCCATCAATGGCCTGGATGCAAATAGTGTCATGATATTCAAAGAAATCATGGCACAGCTTGCCGTACAGGGAAAAACGATTTTTTATTCATCACATATCATGGATGTGGTTGAAAAAATAAGCAGCCGCATTATTCTCCTGCATGATGGGAGAATCGCAGCAGACGGTACCTTTGACGAACTAAAGCAGCAAAATACGGAAGGTTCACTGGAACAGATCTTTAACCAGCTTACGGGATTCAGTGAACATAAAGAACTTGGTGCCCGTTTTGTTTCGGTTGTAAGGGAGATGTAGGGATGCAGGACTATCGCACTCTTAAACTATTGGATCATTTTGAGCGTGTTTTTAATAGCTTTGGCGTAGATTACAAGGTTATGAGGAAACTTCTGCAGGTAAAGCTGACGATGGATGGACGGCGCGTGCCCACCATTTTCTCGCAGAATGCAAAAAAAGAAAACAAAGAAAAAAATAATCAGTACATAAAATCTTTATGGGTTTACGTATTGTTCGGTCTGTTCTTAATTCCATTTGTGCTTATGGGGGACAATTACCTTTTCCAGATGAGCCTTTTTTATGGAATTTTCACCTTTTTTGTGATGACCTCCATGATTTCCGACTTCTCTTCGGTTTTATTGGATATCCGGGATCGAAATATCCTGTTTCCAAAGCCAGTCAGCCGAAAAACAATCAGCACGGCAAAAATGGTGCATGTCACGATTTATCTTTCTTTCCTTACCATTGCGCTTGCCGGTATCCCTTTGATAGTGGGACTATTCAAAAATGGGCCCTTATTTTTCCTCCTTGCTGCCGTAAATATCATTCTGATTGATTTATTGGTTGTTGGTTTAACCGCATTGATCTATTTATCAATATTGCGATTCTTTGATGGGGAAAAATTGAAAGATATCATCAACTATGTTCAAATCGGGCTGTCCCTGATGATCATGGTTGGGTATCAATTGCTTATACGTTCTTTTGAGTTCATTGACTTAACGGTCTCTTTTCAGCCTAAATGGTGGCAGGTATTCATTTTCCCAATGTGGTATGGCGCAAATATGGAAATGCTGTTGAAGGGGGCTTTCGAGCCGGTTTATCTTCTTTTTTCAGCATTATCACTCCTAATTCCGATCCTGTCCATCTGGATTTATATGAAATTTACCGGCACCTTCGAGCAAAGCCTGCAAAAGCTTGCTTATCAAGGAAAAGCCAAAGTAACGAAGCAGAATAAAGCGGGGCAAATCCTTCTTAACATCATTTGCCGCTCACCGGAGGAGAGAGCCTTTTTCCGCTTTGCCGGCAGGATGATGAAAAATGAACGGGACTTTAAACTTAAAGCCTATCCATCACTTGGTTTTTCCATCGTGATTCCGTTTATTTTTATCATAAATACTCTGCGTGAAGATTTTGCACAGCTATCTGACAGCAAGTCCTATATAACGATTTACTTTAGCTTGATCATTATTCCGACCATCATGATTCTTCTAAAGCATTCAGGAAAATATAAGGGGGCCTTTATTTACCGGGTTGCCCCTCTCAAATCATTAAAGCCGGTGTTCAGCGGCACCATCAAGGCATTCATTATTAAATTATATCTGCCAGTCTACTTTATGCTAAGTGCACTCTTCCTTTTCCTGTTCGGGGCAGGAATTCTTCCGAACCTCATAGCCGTATTTATCAGTGCCTGTCTATACGCGGTCATTTGTTTTATGGTTTTAAAGAAAGCTCTGCCCTTTTCGGAATCGTTCGATGAATACAGCCAAAACGGAAACAGTGCCATTATCTTTGGATTGATGCTGTTTGTAGCATTACTTGCAGGCCTGCATTTCGCGAGCACTTTCTTGCCATATGGAATTTATCTGTATTTAGGGATATGCAGCATTGGTCTCGTAATTAGTTGGAGGCTGGCTTTCAATGTTACATGGGAGAAGATTATCAAAGGGTGATTCCCTGGAGAGTTTAGAAGTACTGGATCAACCATTAAGCTGCCACTTTTGGCAGCTCTTTTTTAATCTGTCATCTGAAGTATCATCCGCCCTCCAGCCTTCCTGAAATAGACATCCCGCGAAAGGATGTCTTCTTATGTTTTAATCAGCTGAACAAAAACTAACATGATAAATGATATTCCGATCATACACGCTACCCATAACCAGGCCATTTCCATATTGCCTGAATCAATGGCTACATAAATAGCTGTTGAAATCGTTTGTGTTTTCCCCGGAATATTACCGGCAAACATTAAAGTAGCTCCGAACTCTCCCAATGCCCTGGCAAAACTTAGAATGCCGCCTGAAATAATGGCCTTGTATGAAAGAGGGATCGTGATATTCATAAATAATTGAATATCATTCGCCCCATCTACCCGAGCCGCATTTTCAATGTCACGATCAATCGCTTCAAAGCCTGTCTTGGCAGACTGATACATCAGAGGAAATGCGACAACCGTTGAAGCGATAACAGCGGCCCACCATGTAAACATAACTGGCTGTTTAAAAATAAACTCAATGAATTGGCCTGCAAAACTGTTTCTTCCAAAAATGACAATCAGCAAAAACCCTACAACAGATGGCGGTAATACTAATGGCAAAAGAAAAGCGGTCTCTGCAATGGCTTTTCCTTTAAATCTTTTATTTGCCATACCCTTCCCTATGCTAACGCCAAGAATAATTGCCAATACTCCTGAGACAGCCGCAACTTCAGCAGATAATAGGACTGGTGACCAAAAATCAGTAGCCATATAGTTATTTCAATCCTTTAAATCCATACTCTTTAAAAATATCCTTAGATTTTTCATTTTGAAGATAATCATAGAACAGCTTAGCTTCCTCTGGATGACTTGTATCCTTAATCACACCCAAAGGATAAATGATAGGATCATGAGTATTCTCCTCTGCCGTGTCCACTATGTTGACCTTTTCAGATAATAACGCATCCGTTTTATAAACAATTCCGGCATCCACATTATTTGTCTCTACATATGTAAGGACCTGGCGGACATCTTTGGCATACACCACTTTTTCTTCTATATTGTTCCAGATATCCATTTTTTCTAATGATTCCTTCGCATATTTCCCGGCAGGAACCGACTCCGGTGTGCCGATGGACAATTTATCTGCTTCAGTGAGATCATGAAACGATTTGATCTTCGACCCCTTTGGCACCACTAGTACAAGCTCATTCTCGACCAAGTCAATTCCATTCTTTTCTTCAATCAGTCCGTCATTCACCAGTTTATCAAATTTATCCTCTGCAGCTGAAAAGAAAAGATCAGCGGGTGCTCCCTGGGAGATTTGCTGCTGAAGAGAACCTGAAGCTCCAAAGTTAAAGTAGATCTGCACATTTGGATGTTCTTTTTCGAACCTTGCTTCGATCTCCGTTAAGGCATCCTGCAGGCTTGCCGCTGCTGAAATAGTCAGTTCCACACTCTCTCCAGCTGCATCCCGCTGCTCTTCTCCTGTATTTTCAGACTGACATCCAGCCAATAATAAAAAAAGGACCATTGATGAAAAAAATAACAGGGATTTCCTTTTCATTATGTATCTCCTTCTCTGAATAGTTACATCTAGTAATAATTAATTATAACTACTTATAGGGACACTGGCGAATATAATCTTCCCCATCTAAAAAAAAATCCCTGTTCCTGCCTTTTTATAATTCATGAGGTCATTAAGCGATTATGATAAATCCCGGACAGGAAAAATCATCTATGAAACAAACTAAAAGGCAAGCACAGATTGGAGTGCTTGCCTTAGTTAACAATGTGGAAATGTAATCTGCCCGCCAACAACTTATACAAGTGAAAAAGATGGTTTCCTAATCAGCCTGTCAAATCTGGCACCCATCTTTTCGAAAAAGAATGACACTTTAATAACCAAAGTAATTAAAGCAGAGAAAAAGTTGAAAAGCGTGTACAAATACCCCCCACACTGAAATTTAGTGTTCTGGACACTAATGTTAGTGTTAGACTGAGCAGGAGCTTTTATTCTCTTATGAGTCCCGGACGGTCCTCCATTTGCGGGGGCTCCTCAAACCATCCGTTTTTAATCTTGATTTTAATTCCCTCTTGGGCATAGAAGTAAATATCCTTCGCCAGTATCATGGATTTCATCGCTATATCATTTCTCAAGCTAAAGAATGCACCTGTGCCGGATCCTACAAGGCTAAACCCATTGAGTATGTAAATGCAATGCATCATAAGTTTGTCGGAAAACGGAGGTACTGTCGATGTGGTTACCGTAACCCCTGAGGTTGCGGAAAATTGAACATCACCCTCCAAAAGGATTTCTTCCATCATTTTTATTTGTTTCTTGGCAAGTTCTTTTCCCTTTAAAAAATATTTTTTGGCCTCTTTGTTTTGTGCACATTGCGCAAAACCTGTAATAAGCTGCATCCCGATATTGTTTGCTTCCATGTTATGATGAAGAATCCCTATTTCAAGATCATTTAATGCCCTTTTATCGCCTGTCAGCTTAAAACCTTCCTTATACTTTTTTGACTTAATATATTCTATATTTTTTGGCATTGTCACTTTTGGAGGCAGCGAAAGAATTCCTTTTTCAAGCAGATAAAAAGTCGAAAGCTTATAGATTTTCTGTGTCACAGTTGTGAGCCCCTCATAAATCGATAAAACTTTCTTATTGTAGGTCATATTCATATTCAGGGTATAAAGCCCCATGCTAACTTCCTTTAATATACGAAGAAACATGATATCAAAACCATTATCGTACAATTTAGGGGCTTCTAAATTAACATCAGCTGAAGTAAATCCAACAGGCTTAACCATCCCTTGATCGGAGAAAAGTTCTTCCATATCTTTCACATAAAAGTTCAATTCCTGCCATAATCCCCCTAATATATTCCTTGCCTCCTGTTCATCTGACTTTTCGATAAAGTATTCCAAAAATCTCATAATTAAAGTTTTTTCCTGGTAGGTCTGCCATAGAGTCCCAATTTCAGAAACACTTAGCGGATTGGTTAATATCAAGTAAACAACCTCCTTCCATAATCCCCATTTTGACTATGTACAGAATTGATTAATAATTCTCATTCATAAATTAACCTGGATTGGAGATATTATTCCTGATAAGCCAGACAATCTTTTTGTAAATAAAAAGAGACGCGTTCCTTTACAAACGCGCCTGCTGGTATACCTATTAAAATATGTTTTAGCAAAAAAAACCGCAGAATCCTTCTTACGCGCCATACAATCCGAGTCTCCCTGAACCTAAACTCTCAGCGAGCCGCGGAACCCCCTTGCAGCATAGTAGGAATCAGCTCCATTGTGATACACAAAGACTGTGTCGTAGCTGCGGTCACAGAAGAGAGCCCCTCCAAGTTTTCTGATATGAGCAGGTGTCTGTACCCAGCTCGATGTTTTCTTATCAAAAGCTTCAAGCTCCTGGAGCTCCCGGTATTGCTCTTCCGTTAAAAGCTCAACGCCCATGGCAGCTGCCATATCCATCACACTGTTTTCCGGCTTATGTTTTTTCCTTGCCTCCAGTGCTTCACGATCGTAGCAAACACTTCTGCGGCCTTTAGGACTTTCTGCTGCACAATCATAAAATATGTATTCGCCCGTCTTTTCATCATACCCGGCAACATCCGGTTCGCCGCCCGTTTCTTCCATTTCATTCAGCGACCATAATTTCTCAGGGTGAGCCTCCAGCTTAGCTTGTACATCCGCCCATTCCAGCCCTTCATGCCTGTGCATATTCTTCTCAAAACGGGCCTTCAATGTTTTCAGCAATTCATCCCGCTGTTCTGGTGACAGCGCCTTACTTCCCTGTGTCATATGAGTACCTCCCTTTTTTTCTTCATTATAATATAATTATGACCCTAAAGGGCAGATGATAAAAGCAGGCGCCGGGTTAACCTTCCTGAAACTGTCCTCGGACTCAAGCCCGATGATTTCCCCTTCCTGTGTCTAAACCCCAGCCAACTTCGGACTCAGACCCGACGTTTTCCCCTTCCTGTGTCCGAACCGGAACTATCCCGCTACACACAAAAAAACACTAACAAACGAATACCATTTGTTAGTGTTTCCCAATCTATTATGATGCTTGTTGTTCAAATCTTTCTTCAGCTGGAGGGTTGAATTGCCCTTCCCACTTCGCAATAACAATTGCCGCCAGTGAGTTCCCCACCACGTTAACCGCTGTGCGTCCCATGTCAAGGATACGGTCAATTCCCGCAATAAAGGCAAGGCCTTCTGCAGGCAATCCAATGGTGCTGAATGTCGCCAGCAGCACAACAAAGGATACGCCAGGTACACCCGCCATTCCTTTCGATGTAACCATCAGCACTAACATTAAAGTAATTTGCTGTCCGATGCTCAATTCGATTCCAAACATCTGGGCAATAAATAAAGAGGCAATCGCCTGATATAAAACAGATCCGTCCAGGTTAAAAGAGTACCCTGTTGGAATAACGAATGAAGAAATATGTTTCGGGCTTCCCGCTTTCTCCATTTTGTCCATGATTCTTGGAAGAACTGTTTCCGAGCTCGCTGTTGAAAATGCCAAAATTAATTCCTCTTTTATCATCTTCAATAATTTAAAGATGCTGAACCCGACAACTTTGGCCATAACTCCTAACACAACCAGAACAAAGAAAATCATGGATCCATATACAGTAAGCGCCAGCTTGCCCAATGGAATCAGTGAGGCAAAGCCGTACTTGGAGATTGTTACACCAATTAAGGCAAATACCCCGATTGGTGCATACTTCATAAACAGGTTTGTCACATAGAACATCGCCTTCGCCGTACCTTCGAAAAATCTAAGGACTGGCTTTCCCTTATCCCCAATTGCTGCAATTCCAAGGCCAAATACTACGGCAAAGAAAATAATTGCCAGCATATCTCCTTCAACCATGGCTCGTACTGGATTAGTAGGCACAATATGCAAAAATGTATCCGCTATCGACTTGCCTTCCTGCTCTTCATTGGTTTCAACATAACTTGAAATGTCACTTTGCTGCAGGCTGTCCATATTCAGGCCTGCACCAGGCTGAATCACATTACCTGCAATGAGGCCAACCACAATGGCAACCATGGTCATGCCGATAAAATAAGCCAATGATTTCCCGCCAAGCTTACCAACGGACTTTATGTCTCCAACACCAGCGATGGCAACAATAATGGTTGATAGTACAATGGGAACAACAATCATTTTAATTAAGCGGATAAAAAGATCGCCAAACGGCTGCAGGACACTTTGCGCCGTTTCACTTCCATAGAAAATACCGCCAACAGCGATCCCTAAAATAAGACCGATGAAAATTTGAGTGGCTAAACTTAATTTAATTTTTTTCATCAATTACCCTACCTTCTTGTTTAGTTTTATACGTGCTGCGCAGGCAAGGGAAACAAAGATGATCCTGATAAAAAAGAAAATCGACAAAAATGCGGATTTTGTCAATTCACACAATTTCATATTCTCTTATGTTTCCTTAAACGCTGACGAGGTTAGCTTTCGGGTTAGGACTGCGGAAACAGTAAGCCCTTCCATACATAGGATTCACCCCTAGCGGAAACTCCGCTGTAAATATTGGGTCCCCCGTTCTTAAAATAAGATTAAGCATAGAATACTAAATCATTATATTATCCCAAGATAATTTTTGTAAATAGTTATGTATTTCCGGTTGGGCTGGAGTTAATTTAATTTCTAAACAAAAAAGCACTTGGCTCCACCTGCGCCAAATGCCATGATAGCCACACATGCTATCCCCTCTAAATCTACATTAGCATCTTTGTATTAAGAATATTGAAGGGGCTTGTAAACTTTTTTTAAAAGTTAACACTGCCTCGTTGACCAACTGCACTCATGCGAAAATTTAAAAACAGTTTGGTTGCATCTCCTGAATCATGAATCCCGTGTAATCCTTTTAAAATTAAACACAAGCTTCATATTCCCTTTTGATGTTATGAATGATCGTCTGAACAGACAGAATCTCGTTAATTTCATGGACTCTTGCCCCCGCAAATACGAGACCATTCTCACAGTCCCCCTCCATGGATGTGACCAGGGAATCCAATGTGCAAAAGCGGTAGGAGCAGTTTTTTAGGCAATCGATGCATTTCTTGATTTTCACCTTTTTATTGTCAGATATTTGTTCAGTAAAGTTATTCTTTATGGCACGGCCTTCCAAACCTACGGTGGTTTTCACCATAACGATATCTTCCTGTTTGGCATGTACATACTTTTCCTTGAAGGATAGGGGTGCATCACATTCATGACTTGCGACAAATCTGGTTCCCATCTGAACACCGGAAGCACCGATGCGAATGGCATGCGCGATATCTTCTCCTGTCAAGATTCCCCCGGCAGCTATGACAGGAATCTTAACAGCTTTCACAACTTCCGGTAAAATATCGAATAATGGTCTTTCGGTCCCTAAATGTCCTCCTGCCTCATTGCCCTCTACGACAACGGCAGAAGCACCCAGCCGTTCGAACATTTTAGCCAGCCTTGCAGATGACACAATCGAAATGACCGGTGTGCCGGATTCTTTGCCCCAATTGTACATATCCCTTGATATTCCTGCACCTGAAATAATGAAATCCACTTTTTCCTCGATGGCGGCCTTCATTTTTTCAGCAAAATCATTCATGGCAAATAAAACATTCACCCCAATATAGCCCTCACCCTTGATAGATGCCCTGGCCTTTCGTATATGCTGCCTTAACTCTTCTATGCTAATTCCTGTTCCTGAAATAATTCCAATCCCCCCGGCATTCGCAACAGCTGATGCCAGGCCGCTTAACGAAATCCCTACGCCCATTCCCCCTTGCATAATGGGAAACTTAGGCGTCATATGACCGATTTTTAATTGTGGAAACTTCAAAAAAACTACCCCATTTCATCGCCAATTTATTTCTTCTTCATTATTGTGCGAATGGGGTTAATTGAATAGTGACATATATAATACCTTGTACTAAAATCAGGTGGTATTTACGCGATATTCACAGAATGTTCAAGAATTTCCAAAGTAGAGAATTTTTATATCCGATACATCAGTCATCATCATCGTTGATCCTTTTTCTATGAGCAGCAACTATACTATAAGAAATATTTAGTTTATCCCAAACCCAAGCTTGAAAGATTCCCTCTAATTCCTTTTCTAAGGAATTATCATCAATATTTTCGTCAATGCCCAATTTTGAAAAAGTGAAGGTCTCTGTCGCCTCTGTCCCTTCATATTGGTTACTCCTAAAAGAGAAAGTAACTGTTCTGTCCATAGTATTTCCCCCTATTATTTGTCTGATCTTACTCATAAAAAACTTTTACCTGCCTCTTTGAAACATAAGATGTAAAAGGTATGCTAAACCAAAACAAATGATCGTGATATAAAAGACTTTATTTATGGAAAGCTGTTCCATTAGAGGGGTGTGCGTTGAACGCTCCAATGAAAAGATAGACCACCAACTTGGTTCAGGGTTTAAGACAGATACTATAACCCAAATGCATAAGAAACATAGCACCAAAAACCAATATAATTTCATAAGCTCCCCTCATTTAGATAGTAGTACAATAACTTCAATTCATAATCCTTACACCATTAGGGTCCACTAATATCTTTGAGGAGAGACCCTTTATAACAGCTTCATTAATTGTAACTGTTTCACCAAACACGGACTTAATTGAGCTAACAGGCTTACCGAACAAAATGGATAGGTCATCTTCTAGCCCTTTTTTCTTTGTTTCTAATCTTAATTCTTCTATTCTTATGTTATCAGTCACCGAATCTGCTATTTCTTTGTTTGTTTGAAGTTCTATCCTAAAAGAATAAGGGGTTGCAATAAACGTTCTTCGTTCCCCCATATCCACAGTTCAATTCATATTATCTGCATTTTGACATATAAGCTCTTGTTCTTTTTCAGATACCAAAAAGCCTATATGGTCAAATTTAATCTTTTTTCCATAACCAAATGTGATATTTATGCTCCCTTTTCTTGCTTCGATAATACGAAAAAGAATATTCTTCTCCCGGAAGTTATCCCATACTAAGGGAGGATCAAAGTTCTGGAAATCCCCCTGGTATTTACCGCATACGCTGATATATCTGAAAGCCGGCATTCACGTAAAACCCTTCTGTTTCTTCCACGTGTGGAGTCCAAAAATGATAATGAAAAAGCACAGATATCACCTCTTTATTAAGTTCATGATTAACATATTCAATAAAAAAGCAATTTCTCCTTTTCAGGCAACTCCCTACTATTCACAAGGTCCTGATACAGTTGACCGCTGCAGCATAACTTTCGGCTTTAAACCAGCCAGTCTTTGGAATATTCATGCCCCGTTTGAAGTGCCTGACGAAGTATTCATGGCTCTCGAATTAACGAAGAATGCTCTTGAAAATACAGCTGGTGCAGTCCAATATTCAAAAGCTTTTTCAGAGTAAGAGGCCGGAATTCAAACAAAAAGCTATCTCTATCAATAGCCAGAGATAGCTTTCATATTTGCTTCATCATTCCCTTATATCAAATACCAATTCATCAAATAATTTCCCATCCACATAAAGTAAAATAGCCCATTCTCCCTTTTTAGGAATCTTAACAGATGAAGGTGTATGAGCATCCGCCCCGTTATTTGGTCCATAAGCTTCTATGGTCCAGCCCCCAATACCATTTGTTAAAATGGAATGAACTGTTTGCGATTCTTTATGAAAACCAACGATTGTCAAATCTGTATTCTCAACGCCCCATAAATGCCACATCCACTTTTGGCCGTTTAAACTGGGCATGTCAGCACCAATCACACCGGACTTGTTTTCATTTCCAATTATGCCCCTGCTGCCGAACTCCACAGCTTTTCTCTTCCAATCAATCGTGTCAAAATCACTCTCTTGAACAAAATCCGGTATATCCTGAGGCAGTGTAATAGGGTCATCCTTAGCTTTTTCTGCTGCACTGACCACTACATCCCCATAGGATTTGCCATCCAGGTACACTTCAAACTTCCACAGGCCTTCGTAAGGAAGGGTGAATGTCGCCGTAAACCGCTGCAAACTTGAGTACCCCGGAGAAGGTTCTATTATTTTTTGCTGAGGTAGGACTTGTATTCTTTCGCCAGTTTCTTTATGAAAGGCAGAAATGGAAAGCTCTTTTCCTTTATACGTGTTAAAAGGCTCCTGGAAACTAAAGATATAGCCAAAAGGCGTTCCAGCTTTCAGATAAGGATCGGGTAATATGCTGAATATCATCTTTTGATTCACCTTATATTCATGCCGGATGTTCCATTCACCAGCCGTACCGCCATGTATCTGGTTTTGATCCTGCCTGACCCATGTCTCAGTTGAAACTAAGAAAGCTAAAAGGCAGATGGCAAAAGTGGATATGGCAAATATAACGAATTTATGAGGCTTTTTTGCTGGCTTCTCTTTTCTATCGGAATGGAGCGCTTTTCTAATATTCATTTTTTGAAATTCCGTAAAGTGCTCGCCCTTGTGAGTTGTCGAGTCCATTGCCCGCCGCAGCTGCCTAAGCTTGCTCTCCATTATATCCCCGCCTCTCCATCATTTTTTTCAACTTCATCCTGCCTCTGCTCAATCTGGTTTTGATCGTATTTTGGTTTACTCTTATTAGTCCCTGGATCTCTTCAATCGAACATTCTTCATAATAATAGAGAGTTACAACTTCCCGGTACTTCACAGGCAAAGACAATACACAAAAGGCAAGAAATTCTTCCTCGCTGCGCTTCAGCAGCTCCTTTTCCGGAGGCAATTCCTTCGATGAAAATAAAGAAAACAGGCTCGAATTAAGCACCACTTTCCGAAACCCATGACTCTTCAAGACATCCTTTGATCTATTAATAGCCAATCGATAAATCCATGATTTAAAGGAGGTCAATTCATCGATTTTGTCAAAATTTTGGTAAGATGTGATGAATATATCCTGAACAATATCTTCAGCCAGCTTCCAGTCTTTCACATAGTTATAAGCAAGCTTCGTGAGCCGTTCACCGTACTCATCCATAATCATCTCAAGCCAAGTATCACGATCTTCTATTGAATTATCATCCCTGATCTTTCTCACACACTCCCCACCCTATTTTCACTTTAATGCTAAGACGACTGAGTTGTGTAAAGGTTTCATTTTTTTTAAAACCTTCGTCCTTAAATCCCATCCCTAATTGCCTCTTATAAGACCTGTTTATTCAAAAGGCCTTTTTCGTATAAATTGTTGTTTTTCGTCTATCAATGCTGCCCGTTGATTTCCGCTTCAGGATGCTCAGCAAACCGCGGGGCAGGACGTTGAATCAGCTTACTTGAGTAAACACCGCACGAAGAAAATGCGAAAGCATTTTCGAGGATCTCGCACCTTCCGCTCCAATCAACTCAGTAAATAATTTACCAATAGCAACAAACCTTGCGAAACAACCATTCAAAAAGAAAAAGCCACCTGGACTGGCAGCTGCGTTTGTTAATCATTTTCCCTCATTGAAAATAAATAAATGATTGCAATGGTAACGGCAATTATTGAAGTGATTACAGAATATCGAAAAATAGTAAAAAAGAACTCAGGATATGGTGTTATTACACTTGAAGTCATACCATCAACATCTGTTGTGCTTTCAATTCGCTTCATAAAGGCGACCAATAAGAAAAAGGAAACAATAAATGAATAGATTCCTGTTTTAACTATGATTTTCTCCATGAAATCCCCCTAAATTGACTCATTATTTTTTAAAACTCCAGTTATATAAAATTACTGAAATCCGCCTGTGTCCTTATTATCTCCCATTAAATAATTTGAACTTTCCCCTGGCTTTGCGTTCGGATTTGTTGGGGTAAGAGGGTTATTATTGTTTCTCCTGCGTCTCCAATCAATAAACAAAGCAAATAATATAATTCCTGCAATAAAAATTACTAACCACCACATAGGTTCACCCCCCTATTTTGAAAGGCGCCTTTATAGATAAACAACTCTCAGTTTAAGAAAAGATAAAGAAGCAGCGCAATCATAATATTTGGCAGGCCAATTAAAACGGAGCCGATGCTTGTTCTTTTCCGCTTTCGTTTTTCTTCAAGAAAATCATGTGCTTCCAAGCCTGCCCTCATCCGATGGGGACCAGCTATAGAACCTGACATAAGAATGGACACAGCAATAAACAAAAATCCAATGGCTCCTGTCACTAAATAAGCTTTACTGAATTCCCAAAAACCAATTGAAAATAAAACACCAGCTATCGCCAAAACGATTCCTAAAGTTAGATGCTTCAACCCAAAACCTCCTTTTATAACTATACGGCTGAAGCCACTAATTGTTTCAATTTTCTTTCTATTTACGTTCTTTGCGAAGAATGACCGCACAAACTTCCACTTCTAAAAAAAGCTGTACCCTACTTCATATACTTCGCAACTAACGAATAACACCTTTCTCTTGTCAGACTTGCCAGGGCAGCCACATATTCCAATTGCTCCATTGAACCCCCTTTGTATTTTAGGGAAGAGTTTTTGGCCGTTTCATCTCTTTGCTGGATCCATTTCCGCTGTTCTTCTCTTAGTTGGTCCATCTGATCATTTTTAAGCTGTTCTTCCAACACACCATTGATTTTGTTTAATTCATCATCCCACGTTCTATATCTTTCTTCCTCCTGTTCCACCATTTCTGCGGTCGTTGTCTTGGCTTCTGAGTTTCTGTCCGCTTCTTCCATTTTGTTTAGCTTCTTAAGATATTCATCTTTACTGCTCTCGTGACTTTCATTTTTATCAATTGCATCAACATCATTTGAAGCTTCAACTGAATTGTCTTTGTCATGGGACTGTGTAGTATTACTGCTGCCGTCAGGTTTTTCTTCCTCAATTTCCTGTGATCCATCAGGCTCCTTTTCCGTTGTTTCGATATCTTCTTCTTGAGCAGAGCTGTTACTGGTTGGCTCACTGTTCGATTCTTCAGATGAGTTCCCACAAGCAGACAATACTCCTGACAAGGCTATTGTTAATAGTACTGCCAAAAACCTTTTATTGTTTTCCAATGTTCTAACTCCCTTTCTCTTTTGACAAAATGTCTGTATTCACTCGTCCAGACCAATCTTATCATTATTTATAGAAAATTATCCCAAATAGAAATCAAAGATGAAAAAAGAAGCTCCGCTTCGGAACTCCTTTCTAGATAGATTGAACATAATCCTTAATCACTCTTTGGTCTGGAGGACTAATATTCGAGGGAATCTCCTGAACATGAAAAAATCGCAATTCGCTTACCTCATCTTCATCCATATCCAGTTCTCCATCAAAGTTATTGCAGATATAAGCGGCAACTACATTATATACTTCATCACCGTGAGGGTACTTATAGTAAAACTCTTCACCTGAATAGATATTAAACAACTGCAGTTCATTTGCTGTTAACCCAGTTTCTTCAAGCATCTCTCTCTTTGCCACATCTTCCAGTGTTTCACCGGGCTCCAGAGAACCTCCCGCCAGCCCCCAGCAGTTATTATCCTTCCTTAACTGTAATAACAGCCGATTATTCTCATCCAAAATGATGACACTCGCTCCAGTAATTACAAGAGGACGGCTACCAACTATCTTTCTTAAATCCATAACATACCCCATAGTAATCTCCTATACTTAAGACTTCCCTAAGACTATTCGCCAATTTGGAAATAAATCCTTTATTTAATTTGGAATTTTATGCTAATATGAATGAGTTGAGGGAATGCTTTCATTTCATAAAATGGTTTTTAAAACATTCAAAGGACGGAATATATGTGGATTATATTTGGATTCATTGCCATAGCTGCAACGATCATGAACCTTTATAAGTATAAAACAGGAAAAGATTATAAACTGGCACTGGCTATGGGATTATCCTTCACTGCCTTGACACTTTGTGCAGAGCACAGCAAAGTGGCCAATTGGGTGGATGGAGAGGATTGGGGAGCATTAATGGATGTGATGCCTGCTATGGAAAAAGCATTGTGGGTATTGACAGCGGTTTCAATCCTGTTGAATATAACACCTATATTTTTAGAGCGAAAAAATAAAATAATAAGATAAACGAAAGGAGAATTTCATGAGCACTCAAAATAAACACACAGCAAAAGCTATAGGAGTTTCCTTGTTAATAACGATAGCTGCCTTATTCAATATCGATAGTCTTAACCTCTATACAGTAATCTATATTCCCTTCGTATTCTGTGTATCGTTCATAAGCGTTTACTGGATTTCAGTGATTACTGCAAAATCCTTTCAAAAGTTCCTAAAACATACTGGTTACAATTAAGTCTTAGCGATCGGAAAGTTTAATAGAATATCGGGAGAAAGGAGAAATGAAAACTGTAAAGGGAAAGGAAGATAAATTAGATTTTTACGTTCTTCCCCTAAGGGGTAAGTACAATAATTATGTTGGAGTAAAGTTTGAAAAAAACCCTCAAAAGGCAGGATATTTTGAATTACATACACAAGATGGCCGTGCAGAAAATTTGCAGTTAATACTGCAAATGAAAAATCTTATACAGATACTAATATAACTAAAACTGAGCTGCCTTTTAATGAGCTTTCAGTGTTAAAAATCTTTACTAGAAACGGAGAACATTTATTTCAGAGTCAGCTGTTGTAAGAGCCTTAAAGTAGAAAGATAGCCCATATGGAAAAGCTTCAGTGTAAAGCACTAGAGGATTTCACCATCCCTCTGTTAACCCAATTAGGATATACCATTACAAGGCCGAATGATGAAAATTCGGATATCAGTTTTTTACTGATTTCTCCAACAGGCAGCCAAGCGATTGTAAAAGTCAAAAGCCATAAAAGAGAAATCGGTATTCGCCTTGTCCAAATAACTTTAAAACAAATGGATACTTATGATGCTTCTAAATGCTGGGTTATCACAAACGAGCGTTTCAAACAGATCCGCTTATACGACCGGGAACAATTCATAGACTGGATACTAAAAGCGCAAAAAGAGGAAAAAATTCGGGGGTAGGCTCCTTGATATTCAGGAGATTCCTTCACACTTCTACTTTGAAGATATGGATTTTCACCTTAACATCCAATTTTTTATTGATGTTAAGGTGAAATATCTCTTGGCTATAATTTCATTTTACCTATAAGAATCATGTATCGGATGGAACAGATCTTCCTCTGCATTTCTGACAACTGAAAAGTGTTCCACATTGTAATGGCCGTGAAGTGTTACATTATGATGCTTAATAATTTGCTCAGCAGTTAAAGCATCGCTGTCCGTTGTTGAATGCCCATCACCTACTAATGTAACATCCAATCCGCTGATTGTTGCGGTTCTAACAGCACTGTCTATACAATGCTGGGTTTTGCAGCCCATTATAACAACATGCCGGACCTCTTGTGATTTCAGGTGATCCAGCAGTCCTGTTCCATGAAACGAATTGGTTGCCGTTTTATCAAAGCACTTTGTTTCTGCAGGCAATTTAATATCTTCGTGAACCTGAAATCCTTTTCCTTTCCCTTCCGCAACATCCAGATCCCTTACGGCGACAACTGGAACACCTGATTGTTTTGCTTTTTCGATCACTGTATTGATATTCCCAATAAGGTGCTCTTTATTAAAAACAGCACTCTCTTCCTGGTTCCCATCAATTAACTCCTGCTGAGCATCAATAATTAATAAGGTTTGATTCAATTCATTTTCCCCTTTCAACGCCTTTAAATTTTTCTTAAAAATATTCTCCTAGTGTTTTCTCGCCAATATATTTATTAGTCATATTACCTTCC
>NZ_BCUY01000024.1 GCF_001591465.1 Cytobacillus firmus NBRC 15306 | reverse complement strand
ATAAGGACCCCCCACTGATTGAAGTTTCACTTTATCTGATGGATAAAAGGTATTTTAATGTTCCACCACTTTTTTATTTTCTTCGGTGTTTCTTTAACTGCAGACACTGTATTATTAAATGTTTGTTTCTTAAAATTGATATCCCTTTGGATTTCTTTCTGGGTTGCTGTCAATTCGTCAACCCCATTTTTCACTTGATCTGCCTTTAGCTGCATGACAATGCTTATTGCTGTCAGCTTCTTAATTGCGGGTTTGGCATCCTTATAAGTTTTAAAAGCATAGATGCCCAGAAAAATCAGAGATGCTGCTATAAGAATCAAGCTTGCATATACAATGAACATTACGATCTGCCTCCTCATGCTGGGTTTTCTTATTATTTACCCATTAAAGCAAAAAACTAACGTTAAATCTTATTAACCAGCTTCAAGATAAAAGAGAATTCTCAGAATAAATTAAAGAATTGACGTTCAATTTTGAGTTTGCTAGAATTGGTTTCATTATATCAATATATAATTTGTGTTTGGGACAGGGCGCTGATTGACGTGCTCCGCCTTACATTTTACCTGTATATGTTCAGAGATAGGGTCTGAGCGTTTCTACCGGGCTGCCGTAAATAGCTTGACTACAGGGGATATAGCTTGTTTGAATAGGCGTGCTATTTTCTTCTGTTTTTCTTTATGGCAGCTTCGCATATTGCGGAGCTTTTTTATTTTCCACTAAAAAAGGAGGGGAATGGCATGTCATCTTTTTTCCGGTTTCATGAAAGAGAAACATCATACAAACAGGAAACCATTGCAGGTTTAACCACGTTTTTATCAATGGCATATATCCTAATTGTAAATCCAATTATCCTTAGCCAGGCCGGGATGGATAAAGGGGCTGTTTTTACTGCTACGGCACTCTCCGCTATTATCGGCTCTTTATTAATTGGCCTGCTGTCCAATTATCCTATTGGGATTGCCCCAAGCATGGGCCTCAATTCTTTCTTCACTTTTTCTGTCTGCATCGGAATGGGTATTCCGTGGCAAACAGCGTTAACCGGTGTATTTATTTCAGGGATCTTATTTGTGATTCTAAGTTTATTAAAAATACGCGAAAAAATTATTAACATTATACCGAAGGATTTAAAGCATGCAATTGCAGGCGGCATCGGATTCTTTATAGCTTTCATCGGATTGAAAAATGCGGGCCTTGTTGTAGGAAATGATGCGACATTTGTGGCGATTGGCAATATCAAATCCCCAGTCACGCTGTTGGCTGTTTTCTGTTTTATATTAACAATTGTATTGATGGTAAGGGGTATTAAAGGGGCCATTTTTTATGGGATGGTCATCTCAGCTGCTGCGGGAATGTTAATTGGCCTTATTGATAAGCCGGAAAAAATCGTCGGTGCTATTCCGAGCCTTGAACCGACATTTGGTGAGGTCTTCCTGCATATTGATCAAGTCTTTACTCCGGAAATGCTGGCAGTAATATTTACTTTCTTATTTGTTGCCTTTTTTGATACAGCAGGAGCCTTAATAGCGATTGCAAGTCAGGCTGGCCTGATGAAAAATAATGAAATTCCTAATGCCGGCAAAGCGCTTCTGGCAGACTCCAGTGCAACTGTAGTAGGCTCAGTGCTTGGAACTTCTACCACTGCTTCCATGATTGAGTCCAGTTCAGGGATTGCGGCTGGAGGCAGAACAGGTTTTACATCAGTAATCATCTCCGCATGCTTCGCGGTTGCATTATTCTTTTCGCCATTGCTCAGTGTGATAACGGCCGAAGTAACATCGCCGGCACTAATCATTGTTGGAGCACTGATGGCCATGGAGGTAAAACATATTGATTGGGGTAAACTGGAAATCGCAATTCCTGCGTTCGTGACCATCTTAATGATGCCATTGACCTTCAGTGTAGCAACAGGGATTGCCCTCGGTTTTATTTTATACCCAATTACAATGCTGGCACTTAAAAGGCCGCAAGAGATCCATCCCATCATGTATGGATTATGTATTGCATTTATGGGTTATTTTGTTTATCTTGCATAAGGGAAAGGGCTGCCTGTATAGTCAGGCAGCCCTTTTGTTAATTACCTGGAAAATTCTTTCAATTTTCTGCTGTTCCTGTTGAAATCGCCTGCAGATGTTTGAGTCTATTCATTTAGTCTAAATTAAAAGGGAATAGTAAAAATTATTGAACAATAAGCCAAAGTCATACATAATATATATGAGCATATATTCATATAAGAGGGGTGCATTATATGGGACACAGTCATGGGCACGGGCATGGACATTCACATGATCACCATCACACTGGCAATAAAAAGGCTTTGATGTGGGCATTTATTTTAATTGCTTCATTTATGATTGTAGAAGTGATTGGCGGAATATGGACTAATAGCCTTGCGCTGCTATCGGACGCCGGACACATGCTGAGTGATGCAGCTGCGCTTGGCTTGAGTTTTGTGGCTATCAAAATAGGCGAAAAAAAGGCGACGAATTCAAAAACATTTGGCTATAAACGATTTGAAATTATTGCTGCTTCAATAAATGGCATAACACTGCTCCTAATTTCTCTCTATATTTTTTATGAGGCCTATCACCGCATTCTTGAGCCGCCGGCTGTTCAAAGTATGGGAATGCTCGTGATTTCATCGATTGGTCTTCTCGTCAATATAGCAGCAGCATTCATATTAATGAGCGGGGATAAGGATCATAATTTAAATGTCAGGAGTGCTTTTCTGCATGTTCTTGGTGATCTGCTTGGTTCTGTTGGAGCAATTGCCGCTGCACTTTTAATTTATTTCTTCGGGTGGGGCATTGCCGACCCAATTGCAAGTGTAATAGTAGCAGTTCTCATTCTTGTAAGCGGATGGAGAGTGGCAAAAGAGTCTTTCCACATTTTAATGGAGGGGACACCTTCCCACCTGAATCCAGAGGACATTAAAAGTGCGCTCCTCGGACTTGCACATGTAAAAGACGTTCACGATCTTCATATTTGGACGATCACTTCCGGTTTTCCTTCTCTTAGCTGCCATCTTGTAATTGAAAATGAGGGCGGACACGATGCAGTCCTTCATGCCGCTCAATCTGTGCTGCATGATGAATATGGGATTGAGCATAGCACGATACAAGTGGAGGGAGAAAGAAAAGGCTGTCCAGGCCATAATGAAAGCTGCAATTAATAAGGCCATAAGGACAGCTTATTTATGAATGCTGGCTATGTTCAATAGCCTGGTTCAATAAACTTATAACATGTTCATCATCATGGCTGTAGAATAGAGTTGTTCCTTCACGGCGGAATTTAACCAGGCGCAGGTTTTTCAAAAAGCGAAGCTGATGAGAAACGGTAGACTGGAGCAGGGATAGATTTTCGGCAATTTCATTTACAGAATACTCTCCGTGAAATAATAAGTGAAGAATTCTAAGCCTGGTTGGATCTGATAAAGCTTTGAAAGTCTGGGAAACCATGAATAAAGTTTCTTCATCCAGGTCGGCTGGGTACACCGGGTTTTCATCAGTCATTTTGTTCACCTCTCCCTTTCATTATAAGTCTGTTTTATATAAAACGAAACCGCAGAGATGCACTCTGCGGTTTTAACTTATTAATTTGCCTTTCTGATTTCCTTGTGAATTTCATCAACCAGTTTTTTCATTTCTGCATGGATTTGTTCTTTATCAAGATTTAATTCCGTTTTTATTTCTGGTAATGATTTTCCTTGTTCCCTCATTTGGATTATTTCACCCAGATCCTTATTTGCCGCCTTTGCCATGGCTGCACCTGAAACAATGATAAGTCTTATTTAGCATTTCCTATGATATAGCTAAACAATAAAAAATTCGGCTGACTTTTTATAGAAAAACATTGTGGTCAGAGATATTCATTGAAAAAAATCACTCATATCGATTACATTAATAATAAAAGACTGTTCAGGGGCGGTGAAGGGAAAATGAAAATACTTGTTGTGGAAGATAATGAAAGTGTCTGTTCAATGCTGGAGATGTTCTTTATGAAAGAAGGGTATCAGGGTATTTTTGTTCACGATGGCCAGCGGGGGTTTGAGCATTTTAATAAAGAAAAATGGGATTTAATTATCGTTGACTGGATGCTTCCGGTCATGGATGGAGTGACGCTCTGCCGAAAAATAAGGGAACTGAGCAAGGTTCCGATTATTATGCTGACGGCAAAGGACAGCGAATCCGATCAGGTTCTGGGCCTTGAAATGGGTGCTGATGATTATGTGACCAAGCCATTCAGCCCGCTGACGCTGATGGCCAGAATTAAAGCCGTGACACGCAGATTTCAGGCTGAAGCAGGAGCAGATGAACATCACTATGTTGCCAGTGAATATTTCAAAATCAGCAAAGAATCCAGAGAGGCATATTATAATGGGCAGCTTTTAAAGAATTTGACCCCAAAGGAATTTGACTTGCTGTATTATCTTGTAAAACATCCGAAACAGGTTTTTACAAGAGAGCAGCTGCTAGATAGTGTCTGGGGTTATCAGTTTTATGGAGATGAAAGAACGGTAGACGTACATATAAAAAGGCTCCGGAAAAAAATAGGCACGGATGAGCAGCCCTTTATTCATACTGTATGGGGTGTAGGTTATAAATTCGATGAAACGGCAGCGGTAAATGAAGGTTAAGTATTTTTATCAGCTGCTGATTAGTCATGTCAGCATTCTAATACTGGCATTCCTGTTATTAAGCCTTCTATTCTCCCAGTTTGTGGAGAATTATATTTTTGAAAATAAAGTGGAAGAGCTCGATTCCTATGGAGAGCAGATCCTGACAGACATAACAGTCAGGATAGAGGGGGATGAACAATTTCTGACAGAATACAGCCAGCTGCTCGATGCCAGAAACATCAAATACATCCTCTTTGATCATAAAGGGAGGGTCTTGTACCCGGAGCTTAAATCAGATCCGATGATTCAGCTGACCAAATCTGAGTGGGCTGAAATTTCGAAAGGAAATAAAGTAACTGTAAAGCATGATATAAAACGCTTTGGCCAGGAGGTAACATTGGTTGCCCTGCCATATATGCAGGGGGGCAGTCTTGTTGGCGGAGTTTTGCTTCTGTCTCCTATAACAGGGGCTATGGAGGTTGTCAGCCAATTAAATCGATTTTTATTATATACCATTTTTATTTCACTCTCTGCGACCATCCTTTTAAGTCTGGTTCTCTCTAAAAATCTGATCAAGAGGATAACTGAGCTTAGGAATGCTGCCTCTATGATTTCATCCGGGAACTATGATATCAATGTTCCCTATACCTATATGGACGAAATTGGTGAACTGGCTAAAGACTTTAATGATATGGCAGCAAGATTGAGGGAATCTAACGAAGAAATTAAAAGGCTGGAAAATAGAAGAAGGAAATTCATTGCTGATGTCTCGCATGAGCTTCGGACTCCTTTGACCACTATCAGCGGTTTGGCTGAAGGCATTAAGGGAGGTCTGATCCCGGAGGCGGATACAGAAAAAGGGATGATCCTGATAGACAGGGAAGCAAAGAGGCTTATTCGGCTGGTGAATGAAAATCTGGATTATGAAAAGATTCGTTCCAATCAGCTGCAGCTTAATAAAATGGATATTGATCTCATGGAAGCCTTTGAAATTGTTAAGGAACAGCTGGAAATTCAGGCAGAGGAAAAAGGTAACAGAATTTATATAGAGGCTGAAGAAGGGGTTTCGGTGTATGCGGATTATGACCGGCTGATTCAGATTCTGGTGAATATTGTGAAGAACAGCATTCAATTCACCGAGCAGGGCTCCATATTTTTAAGGGGCAAAGAAGATCCTGATCAGACATTGATCTTAATAGAAGACACGGGTATAGGCATCGACCCGAAAGAAATTGAATCAATCTGGCTGCGATTTTATAAAGCGGATCTATCCAGGACCAATCATTCATTTGGTGAGTTTGGCATTGGTCTTTCCATTGTCAAACAGCTTGTTCAGCTGCACAGCGGAGAAATTACTGTCAGCAGTGAAAAGGGGGAAGGGACCAAATTCACGATCAGATTTCCGCGGGAGCAATAAGGACAAATAAAAGGAACAGCACTCAAGAAGGCTGTTCCTTTTATTATTTAAGACAATACTTCTGATTCAGTAAAGGGCACTTCTTTTACAGGTGCCGGCTCTTCTGTTTCAGGTACTTCTGTCACTTCAACATACTTAATATGGTGCTCTTCCATATCCAGAATTTTAAATCGATATTTTTCGTGCTCGATAATATCACCTTGTTTGGCTTCGTAATTCTCAGTCAATATCCATCCGCCAATGGTATCAACATCTTCATCATTAATATCGGTACCCAGCAAGTCGTTGACTTCGCTGACAAGAACTTTTGAATCAATGATATATTGGCCTTCTTGCGTCTTTCTGACCATCGGTACTTCATCCATGTCGAACTCATCACGGATCTCGCCAACAATCTCTTCAATGATATCCTCAACAGTCACTAACCCCGAGGTACCGCCATATTCATCCATTAAGATGGCCATGTGGATGCGTTCTTTTTGCATTTTAAGCAGCAGCTCATGGATAGGTATGCTGTCAATGACCCGGATAATGGGACGAATGTATGATTCAAGAGTGCTTGATGATAATTCCCGGTTCATAATGAGATCTGTCATGACTTCTTTAATATTGACCATGCCAATGATATGATCCTTATCTCCATCTATAATGGGATATCGAGTAAATTTCTCTTCCTGAACGATTTGCAGAAAATCTTCAAGTGTATCATCTTTTGAGAGAGAAACAATTTCAGTACGCGGAACCATGATTTCTTTCGCGATCCGATTATCAAACTCAAAGATTTTATTTACATACTTAAACTCAGATTGGTTAATTTCGCCGCTTTCATAGCTTTCTGATAAAATAATGCGAAGTTCTTCTTCAGAATGTGCTAATTCGTGTTCAGAAGCAGGCTTTAATCCAAACATGCTGGTCAATAGGCGGGCAGAACCATTCAACGCCCAAATGATCGGATACATAACCCGGTAAAACCAGATTAAAGGACGTGTTGTCAAAAGTGTTACCGCTTCTGCTTTTTGTATCGCCAGAGTCTTTGGGGCCAATTCTCCTACAACTACATGCAGGAAGGTGATAAAAGCAAAAGCAATGCTGAATGAAATAACATGCGAAATGGATGGCGGCAGACCGAAACTATTTATCACCGGACGCAGCAGGTGTTCAATTGTCGGCTCACCCAGCCAGCCAAGACCGAGTGCTGTAATGGTAATTCCCAGCTGGCAGGCTGAAAGGTATTCATCCAAATTGGAAATCACTTTCTTCGCAGCAATTGCATTTTTATTGCCTTCTTCAATTAGCTGATCAATTCTGGAACTTCGTATTTTAACAATGGCAAATTCCGAAGTAACGAAAAAAGCCGTTAAAGCAATTAAAATGGCTATAAAAACCAAGTTTAATATGTCCAAATAAGTTCCCCTTATCCCGCCTAAACGGGCAGGGTGTCACCTCCTGATTTTGTGAAAAATGGGATTAGCTTGTTAAGCCGGAAAGGGAACGGAGCAATGCAGTACTTTCGGCAGTCAGCTTTCTGGAGAAGCCATCTTTCTGCTCCTCATTCATTGTATTGATGAGCGGCATGAGCACAGCTATTTCCTGCTGCAGCTGTTTCATCTGTAATGTGACTGCGTTAATATGCTTTTCAACTTCCCCTGTCTGAATCTCCCTTTTCGTTTTCATTTCTAGTTTTCTCTTAATCTCTTCAAGTGGAAGATGCAGTATTTTGCATTCTTCAATAAATCTTAGATCAGACAAAACTTCTTCTGAATATATGCGATAATTTGATTTTGAGCGTTTCGCTTTTATTAGGCCAATGCTAGTGTAGTAGTCAATCGTTCTTTTAGAAACGTTAGCAATATTGGCTAATTCGCCGATACGATAGTAAGCCCCATCATATCACCTCTGTTTTGAATACTTATATCTCCATAATAATGCTTTACAACAAGAGATATAGTTAGAATCAATTATACGTTAGCGGAAACCGTACAGTCAAACGTAGCAGTTTGGAAAAAAGGATTACATTTATTTTATGAAATTATTCCTTAAATATGAAGTAAAAAGATTCGGAAAAATTAAATTTTTTATTGGGTTTGAAAAAGGTGTAGCGTAAGCAGTCCGCGGTCACCAAAAACCGGGAGCAAAATTGTGCTCCCGGTTTAAAAAAATGCAGTTTATATTTTCACAACTTCTATATAAGAAATATGATGTCCATCCATTTCTTTAATGATAAATCTGTATCCTTCTTCTTCAATAAAGTCTCCCTGAACAGCATCATACTTCTGTGTCATGAACCAGCCGCCGATAGTGTCCACATCATCATCAGATAATGTTGTTCCCAGGAGATCATTCGCTTCTGAAATCAGCAGTTTCGCATCAAGGATATAATGGTTTTCCCCTGACTTTTGAATAAGCGGAAGTTCATCGGCATCAAATTCGTCGCGAATTTCACCTACGATTTCTTCCAGGATATCTTCTGCTGTGACCAATCCAGCTGTTCCGCCGTACTCATCAAGGAGAATCGCCATATGTGAACGCTCCTTTTGCATTCTAAGGAGCAAATCGTGAATGGGAATGGTTTCAATCACCCTGATGACAGGTTTAATATATTGCAATAAGGGGTGTTTGCCTTCACATTTTTTTCTTACACAGTCAGTTAAAATTTCCTTAACATTAATGATGCCGAGAATATTATCCTTATCGCCCGCCGTAACCGGGTAGCGGGTATAGCGCTCATTTAATATGAGATCGAGGGTTTCTTCCAGTGATGAATCTTCCGGAATGGTAACAATTTCGGTCCGCGGAACCATAATCTCTTTGGCTACTCTATTATCAAATTCAAATATCCGATCAACATACTGGTATTCGGATGGATTAATTTCACCGCTCTTTAAGCTTTCAGATAGGATGATCCGAAGTTCTTCCTCTGAATGTGCCATTTCACTCTCTGAAACCGGCTTCAGTCCAAATAATCCTGTAACAATTCTGGCTGAACCATTTAATATCCAGATAAACGGATACATAATCCTATAAAATAATATTAATGGCTTTGAAAAAGTTAAAGTTATGGCCTCAGCTTTTTGAATGGCAAAGGTTTTTGGCGCAAGCTCTCCAATGACCACATGGAGAAATGTTACAACAGCAAAAGCAATGACAAAGGAGAGGATATGAGTTACGGAAGCCTGCAAGTTAAGACTTTCAAATACAGGATGAAGCAGTCTCTCAATAGTCGGTTCACCCAGCCAGCCGAGGCCCAGTGCGGTGATTGTAATTCCAAGCTGACAGGCAGATAAATATTCATCCAGACTGCTTATAACTTGTTTTGCAGAACGGGCTTTAGGATTTCCCTCCAGCAAAAGCTGGTCAATTCGTGAAGTTCTCACTTTAACAATGGCAAATTCAGATGCAACAAAAAAAGCAGTTAATGCGATTAATAAAAATAATAAGAAAAGGTTAAGGGTAATCATATTATCCCTTACACGATATGTAAGGGGCCGGCACCTCCTTTATAATAAGTACTTTTCCCTTATTCATGAATTTTACAAATAAACCATGAATAAAGGATTTGCTTTATATGAAATTACCCTTAATTAAAAGATGTAATCTGGAAAGATAAATAATGCAGGGAAAAATAAAAAAGCCTGAGCAGGCTTTTTGTTTAAACACTCCATTCTCTTGCCAGAAGTCCATATACGGCAAGATCGTGATATCGATTATAAAGATACTCGCCATCCCGGATGATCCCTTCCTGGCGAAAGCCAAGCCGTTCAGGGATCGCACGGCTTTTTCCATTTCTGACCCCGCAGCGTATTTCGATGCGGTTCAGTTTTAAATCAAAAAAAGCATGATTGATCATGGCCTGCACGCTTCTTGTCATAATTCCCCTACCCTCAAAGTCTTCTGCAAGGTAGTATCCAATGCTGGTTTGTCTGCTGTTCCAGTCGATCTGGTGAAAACCAATAGAGCCTGCAAGTTTTCCCTGATAACGGATTCCGGCATTAAAGCCGTTATTATCGGCAAACTGTTTCAGCCATATAGGAATGATCGAATGATACTGAACAGGTGAAGCCATATTATCTACCCATGGAAGCCATTCTCTTAAATGGCTGCGGTTCCTGTCCACCAAGCTGAAAAGCTCTTCTGAATGATGAAGCTGGAACAATTGCAATTCTAAATCCTCATCTACCTTTAAAGAAAACAAGTGACATACCCCCTCCGGCAAACTATAAATATAATAATTATTGTTTAAATCATATAAGCATTCTTAATATGGAAAACGAAAAAGCTGTTCCCAGGATTCGAAGTCAGCTCATATCATCAGTCAGCTTTTCAGTTGGCAAAGTTATGCTGAAAACGGTCCAGTCTGATTCGGTATCACATGTCAGAGACCCTTGATGTTTTTCAATTATCTCTCTGCAGACAAATAGACCCAGCCCTGTTCCGAGTGTTTTTGTTGTAACAAATGGCTCAAAAATGGAATTGATAAGATGATCAGGAATTCTTGGCCCATTATTAGAAATATCCAATCTTATGTGCCCATCTGAAGTCCATTTGCTTTTAATATGGATGACAGGGTCGCTGCGGTACTGTGTAAGCACATCAATGGCATTGAAGATAATATTAATGAAGACTTGGCGGATTTCATCCGCATAGCCAACCAAATAGATATCATCTTTTATATCCTGAAGGATCGTAACCTTTCCATCCAGGATACTGGGATATAAGAATATCAGGACTTCATCTATTAATTCATTTAGAGAGAATGTAATTTTTTCTTTTCCGATCAGTTCCTTTTTAGAGAGGAGCAGGAATTGTGAAATTCTAAAATTCAGCTGCTCAAGTTCATTTGAAATGATATCCAAATACTTCATGGAGGGATTTTCGGATTTTAAAAGCTGAATAAACCCTTGTACAGAGGTAAGCGGATTTCTGAACTCATGAATAAAGCTTGAAGTCATTTGGCCCAGAAGAGTTAATCTGTCTTTATGGGTGGAATCAATAAATTGTGTTTTTTCCTTAATAATCTGATCTTTGGCATCCGTATATCTGGAAACAGCGTGATATAAGAATTTATCGAAGCAATAACCGATTCTTTCGTACTGTCTCTGGAGTTCATGAAAATGTATTTCGGAACGATTCAATATATTGAGGACGATTGTTCTTCCCAAGTTGACATTATAAACAAAGTCTCCAATATTAATATCTGCTTTTACACGCTGTTCAGCGACAGTGTAGGCCAGTTTCTGAATATAGTTTTCCAGTTCTTGCCCATCTTTTATTAAGATTTGAATAATTAATTGGAACATGGCATCGCCATTATCCTTGATTTTATCTTTAAAAGGGTCATCCTTATTTATGAGGATTTTCTCATTCCATTCACTTAAAAGGTTTTCTTTTTCCGTCAGCAGAAGTTCCAATATGGCATTATTTGTTTCAATCGTCATTTTATCCTCCACTTTTTTGCATAATAACAGTTAACCAATAGATTTCGATAGATTCCGGCAAAATCCTCTGTTAATTTAATGGAAAATATCAGTAATTTTTACCCTGATGAATAAGGCCAACTTGTGACTAAAAGCACAGTCATTTTTTTGTGATAATTGATATAGTTAAAGAAAAAGGCAGTTTATTATTTGTAAAAAGGTTATTATTTCTTTTATAATATAGAGGCAGGTGTAAATTTACACCAACAACAAAAAGGGAATGAAGCTGCATTGACTAGAGATGAAATTATACTGAAAGTTTCAGATAAGATCCGTCTTATTCGTACAGAGGCAGGATACACACAGGATAAGATGGCGGAAATTATTGGTGTTTCAAAAAAGACGCTTGTTCAAATTGAGAAAGGGCGGGCAGAGGCAGGCTGGTCGACAGTGGTAGCCGTTTGTGCTTTATTCAGAGAAACGGAAACAGTCCGGTTTTTGTTTGGAAATGAACCATTAGAAGTTCTGGAGACTATTGCAAGAGAAGGAATTGATTACAGGAAGGAAAAGACTCTTGGCGGAAAACTCTGGTGGAGGGAATTGAAGAGAAGCAACGGTCTGATCCTTCAGCAGAATATCATCAGCCAACACTACCGGATTATTGATCAGGACCATTTCAGAATTTACAGCAGTTTCGATGAATTGTCTTCTAAAGAACGATTTGAGGAGCTGGCAGCAGAGAATAAAGACCTTCACCAATAATAGCTGTATTCACATAAAAAAGCAGCCTCCGGGCTGCTTTTTTATTTTAAGGGATTTGCGGACTTTCCTTATCCTTAGCTATAAGCACGGAGCAAGGAGCATTTCTGGCAATTTTTGTACTGGTACTGCCCAGGAACATCTTTTTAATTCCGCCTTTGCCTGAGCTTCCCACAATAATTAAATCTGCGTTTACGGCCGCTGCATATTCACAAATGCTTTCTGCAGAATTTCCCTCAATAACATCGAACTTCGCATTAATTCTGTAAGGCTCAAGAATTTCCCTTGCATTGTAAAAAGTATTGTCTACGCTATGCTTTATTCTTGCGTGTGTATTGGAAGAGGATTCATCATGATAAACAGGAAGAGGAGGGATCTGAATTCCTTCAAGCAGATAGCCATTCGTTCTTACAGGTTCTACCGCTTTTTCATTGTTTATGGGAATATTTTCAACTGTTTCTTCAAAGACCTGAACAACCAGCAGCTGAGCATCAGGATTTTGTTTAACTAATCCGATTGCCATATTCAAAGCCTGTCTGCTTCCGCCTGTATCATCATAGCCCAATACAATTTTATTAAAATTCATCAGTGTTCACTCCTTCTTATGGTAAGGAAACTTATTGGTTCTATACCCTCTGCTGAGAAGAGTAAATCATAAAAATCAGCTTGAAAACACAATACCCCCATAAAAAATGACCGGGATCCGTAAATTCTAATGCACATTTTCAGCATAGTGAAGAGTAACATTGGAAATTTCAGGGTATTTTTATTATGACCTTCAGAAATTTGATGGAAACAAATACTATATAAAACATATTCTTTGAAGTTAGGCTGTTGTCGGTGTAATCTGAAGACTTCCGCACAAATGCAAATTAATCATCAGCAAGAATTTGGAGGAAATATGAGAAAGAAAACTTCAGTTATTAAAAAGTTTCAGTCAACTTGGAATAAGCTTCACTTGACACAGGTATCCATATTGCTTGCATCTACTTTGGTCCTGGCTTTCTTAAGCTTCGTCTATTTTTCATATAAGGATGCGGATATAAGTGCACTGGAAGCAGGGCTTGCACAATCGACAGTCATTTATGACGCTGATGGGGAAGTGGCCAGCAAAATCTCAGCAAATAAAAATGAAGGCATTTCCATAGATCAAATTCCTGATCATATGAAAAATGCAGTTATTGCCATTGAAGACCACCGGTTTTATGAACATGGGGGCATCGATTTAAAAGGAATAGGCAGAGCCTTCTTTACAAACCTGAAGGCTGGCGGAATTGTTGAGGGCGGCAGTACGCTTACCCAGCAGCTGACTAAAAACGCCCTATTGTCTGCAGAGAAAACATATAAAAGGAAGCTGGAAGAATTCTTCCTTGCACTTGAGATAGAAAAGGAATACAGCAAAGATGAAATTCTTCAGATGTATTTAAACCAGGTTTATTTCGGGGAAGGCGCCTGGGGGATAAAACGTGCGGCTATGAAGTACTATGGAAAAGATGTTGAGGATCTCTCCATTAGCGAAGCAGCACTGCTGGCAGGGCTGGTTAAAGCCCCATCAGCTATCAATCCTTACCAAATTGAAGAAAAAGCAATTGAAAGAAGAAACCTTGTGCTTGATCGCATGAAGGAACACAGCTTTATTTCAGAAAAGGAATGGGAAAAAGCTAAGAATGAAAAACTTGTTTTCGAAGATGGCGGGGGAGATCCTCTTAAAGGGAAATACCCTTACTACGTAGATGTTGTTCTTGAAGAGGCTATAAATAAGTATAATATTTCCCTTGATGATCTTCTTAGTAACGGGTATGAAATTTACACAGAGCTTGATCAGGATATGCAGAGCAGTGTAGAAGAAACCTACACAAATGATCAATTATTTCCTAAAGGTACGGGAGATCAGCAGGTTCAAAGCGGAGCCGTACTTCTGGATCCAAAGAATGGCGGAATCCGCGCCCTTGCAGGAGGAAGAGGTGAACATACCCTTCTTGGCCATAATCGTGCCGTTCATAAAGTGGGCCAGCCTGGATCGACAATGAAGCCGATTGTGCCATATGCAGCAGCGCTTGAATCGGGTTGGAAAATCACAGATGAACTTAAAGATGAAAGAATGACATTTGGCAAAGATTATGAGCCGAATAATTATAATGGCCAGTTCCGGGGGAATGTGCCAATGTATGAAGCAGTCAAGGACTCTTTGAATGTTCCTGCTGTATGGCTTTTGGATGAGATTGGTGTGGAAAAAGGGGCAGATGCGGCGAAAAGGTTTGGCATACCTGAAGACGCCATCAATCAAAATCTAGCACTTGCTCTTGGAGGCACAAGTGAATGGGTTTCTCCTCTGACCATGGCACAGGCATATGCTGTATTTGCAAATGGCGGCGAGAGGCCGGAAGCCCACTCCATTACAAAAATAGTTGATAAAGATGGAATCACAGTAGCAGAGTGGAAAGGTGAGAATACAAGAGTCATTTCCGAGGATGTTGCTGATAAAGTAACAACCATGCTTCTTGGGGTAGTTCAGCATGGTACAGGGAAGGCTGCCCAAATACCAGGCAGAGAAGTTGCAGGGAAAACAGGAAGTACACAAATGACCATCGAAGGCATTGACGGAGTTAAAGATCAATGGTTTGTCGGCTACACACCACAGCTTGTAGGTGCTGTGTGGGTAGGCCATGATAATACAGATGCGAATAATTATCTTACAACCTCCAGCAGTGAAGGCACGGCCCCGATATTCCGGACAATCATGTCAGAAGCCCTGAAAAATCAGGAAGCAGAGTCATTTAATGTCCCTCATATTGCCGGTCTGATGGAACAAAGGCAAAGGGAGCAGCAAAGAAAAGCATGGGAAGAAAACATAAAAAAAGAAACAGAGAAGATAAAAGAAAGAATTGAAAAAGAAAAAGAGAAATGGAAAGAGAAATGGAAAGAGAAATGGAATAAAGGGAAAGAAGAAGGCAAAGAGAAAGATAAGGAAAAAGATAAAAAGAAAGATAAAGAAAAAGAAGAATGACTAATATATAAATTGCATGAGTACAGTGAAGAGCTGTACTTTTTTTTATATTCGATCAAAATAAAAAGGCCTGAAAAGGCCTTTTTGATTTATTAGAATAACCAGCTGATTAGCGCGCCAATTACCACAATCGCTCCAACTACCATAAAAATTGTACGTATCATCTATTTTCACTCCATTCACTCTGCAATAAAATAGTCTGTTATAGCTGAATTGTTTCAGCTGTATTGATTAAGCGTTTTTCTGACATGCGAAGCACAGAAACATAGTTGCTGCACATGTCTTTGATGTGCTCCAGATGATTCTGGACTTCAGTTCCTTCCACAATGATCTTCAGACTCGTTTGCGGTTTCACTGTTAAAAGGAAAGACACTAATTTAGAAAGGTTTGAGGCATCCACCGCTTTGTGTTTGCTGTAGAGATAAGTGGTACCTTCAAATTGTTTTGATGCCTGGTAAATTTCAAGCATTTTCTTCATTGTGAACTTGTTTTGAACTAATACATTAGTAGAAATAATTTCTTTCATTTTAGAAATCTCCTTTTAAAAAAGTATTTTATATATTAATGGATTAATGATGTGGTTGTACTAAGGAATTACCCCGGTGATCACAACCGTAAACCACCCGGGTTCCAAGTGTGAATAATTACCTTTTAATTCATCCGTATTTAGGGGCTCGAGCCGCAATCCTATGAGGAATATTCAGTCCTGCTCGGAATAACATTTGGGGTTGGCGTTCTGATTGGCAGATTTGCTGCTTCTTTGCTTACTCAAAAATTCAACCTTTATCAGCTGATCATTGCCGGACTGCTGTTATCCGGAAGCTTCATCATCGCTGCCTCTTTTGCAGAGAACACATTTATTTTCCTATCTTTATTATTTGCTGCAGCTTTCGGGCTTCCTTTAGTGAACATAGCAATTGGCGGCTGGATGCCAAGCATTGTTGATCCGAAGATGATGGGAAGAGTACAGGGATTTATA
Organism: Cytobacillus firmus NBRC 15306; assembly: GCF_001591465.1. GTDB lineage: Bacteria > Bacillota > Bacilli > Bacillales > Cytobacillaceae > Cytobacillus > Cytobacillus firmus. The sequence goes on along the minus strand of NZ_BCUY01000024.1, from coordinate 34,497 downwards.
AGTCCGCTGATGATGCTTTCTCAATCCATAACACTCGGATTTATTGCTGTCAGCTTTCCGGGGTTCCTCAGAGTGGAAATGCTTTATTGGATGGTAGGCGGCTGTTTAGCACTTGTCGGTGTTTTTTACAGCATCTTTCTCCCGGGATTAACGAAAAAATCAGAAAAAACAGGTGAAGCACATTCTTTGGAACAGACTGGTGCAGTATAATGTAATAAAAGGAAAAATAGTCCCTATAATAGGGGCTTTTTATGTATGAAAAAATAATTTTAAATAATGAACCTTTTCATCTCTTGAACGTCTTATGAGTGAAATAAACAGGGAACAATGGGATGATAAGAAGAGAGGAAAGAAGCTGATGGAGGAGAAAGACCTTATTGTAAGTGCCAAACGAGGCGATCAGCTCGCTTTTGCCATGCTTTTTAAAAATAACTATCCCTTTCTGGTTAAATACTTAATCAAAATCACAATGAATCCCGATGCAGCTGAAGAGCTTGCTCAGGAAACAATGGCGATATGTGTTGAAAAAATCGGACTGTTTAATGGCAAATCGAAATTTTCTTCCTGGCTGATAACCATTGCGACAAATTTGTATATTGATCAGAAGCGAAAGTCAAAAAGAGAGAAGAGCTGGAAAGCACAGGAAGAGGTTTTCAGACGCATGAAATGGCATCTTGAAAGCCGAAATGAAGAATGGAATGATGCCTTATCCGCATTGGGAAAACTAAAAGACGAGATTAGGATACCTATTGTTCTTAAACATTATTATGGCTACTCGTATGAGGAAATAGGAAAAATGATGAACATATCTTCAGGTACTGTCAAATCAAGAGTGCACAATGGAATCATGTCTGTAAGAGAGGAGTTGAAGCTACATGGTGAACAGGAAGGTGCTGCAGCTGGAACAAGATCATCAAGATGAGCAGTTATTGGCTGCAGTAAAGGAGATTGAAGACGGATTGGAAACGCTGGAAGAAAACGTCCCGGTATATACACCTGATCTGCAATTTTTTGAAAACTTAGTTGCAGAACAAAAACAGGCAATGAAAAGGAAATTGATCGGGGAGTTAGCTATCTTCACTGTTGCAGCACTCCTCATTGTAACTTCTGTATTATTCATGCTGTATCAGGTTCCGTCTGTATTTTTTATTCTGCAGGGAGTTGTCACTGTTTTTATTATGGCCTATAGCACAGTCAGCTTCGTGAAACAGGTGAATGGCACATGAACAGCGAAGAAATATCTCTTCCGTTGCTGATTATTGTGGGAGTCATCTTAATAGCACAGAGTACGTTCCTATTTCTTGATGCAAGAAAGCACGGCCACAATTATTGGCTATGGGGAATTATCGGTTTAATTCAGGCGCCAATGCCGACGCTGTTTTACTTGATTTTCGTCAGAAAGATCTGGCAGAAAAAAGATTAATTGAGGGATGGAAGGATGAAAAAATTAAAACAGATGCTGCTTCTTGCAGCCGGTGGCGGCCAGCTTCTCGGGATTGTCATGCTGTTTATTAATATGAAGGCTGCAATTATGTTTTATATTTTATATGCTTTAATGATCATTGCATTATTTATTGTGCTGATAGCTGAGAGAAAAAGAGAAAAAGAGGAGGAAGAACAAAATGATTATCGTGACTACTGATACGGTATCCGGGAAAGAGATTAAAGAAATTAAAGGTTTTGTAAGGGGGAGTACAGTCCAGACAAAGCATATAGGAAAAGACATTCTTGCAGGTTTGAAAACAATCGTAGGCGGAGAAATTGGCGAATATACTGAAATGATGGATGAAGCAAGACAGAAGGCAATTGGCAGAATGGTTGAAGATGCAAAGGCAAAAGGGGCCAATGCAATCATTGGAATGCGGCTGCAAACCTCAGCCGTTATGCAGAATGCAGCGGAAATCATAGCCTATGGGACTGCAGCAATAATTGAAGAATAGCAGGAGAAGAACCAGCTGACATGGATTAGCTGGTTTTTTTATGTCCTAAATAGGGAAAGGTTTGTTAATGAATATTTGGCAGAAAATACTTAAAAAGAATCTAGTGAATTTTTTGTGATATTATAAGCAATTTTCGCAGAAATCCTTTACAATAGAATGAAACTTCTTTATAAACAAAACTATGAAAATGACACTAGAATGTGGATTGGAGTATATATGCTATATTACCGTACGTATGTGAAAGATGAATCCCTGCCATGGGTTACCTTTGTTCATGGTGCAGGAGGCAGCTCTGCAATTTGGTACAAACAAATGAGAGAGTACAAAAAGCATTTCAATGTTCTGCTGGTAGATCTGCGGGGACATGGTCAATCTGGAAGGGGCACCTGGGAAGAAGGAGATCATTTTTCAGAAGTTTCTCAGGATATAGTGGAGGTGCTCGATCATCTTCAAATCACAGACTCCCACTTTATCGGAATCTCGCTCGGGACTATAGTGATCCAGACAATCGCGCAGAATCATCCGGAAAGAGTAGCTTCCATGATTTTGGGCGGAGCCATAACTGAATTGAACTGGCGCACAAGGTTTTTAATAGCAATTGCTAACTTGACTAAGTATATGCTGCCATATATGCTGCTTTATAAGCTTTTTGCGTGGATTATCATGCCAAAAAGAAACCATCTTGAATCAAGACATGCCTTTGTAAGGCAGGCAGCAAAAATGTGCCAAAAAGAATTCATCAACTGGCTGTCTTTAACAAAATCGGTTAATCCGTACCTGGGAAAAATCCAATCCAGCATTTCCCACATCCCTACCCTTTTTATTATGGGACAGGAAGACCACTTGTTTATTAAGTCTGTAAAAAGCATTGCCCAAAAAGCTAAAACAGCTACAGTCAAAATCATTACAGGTGCAGGACATGTATGCAACATCGACAAACCTGATGCCTTTAACAGGATAACCATAGACTTCATCAACAGGCAAAAAAGAAGATTGGCTTCATAAAGGATCCCGGTGGATCCTTTTTTTAAATGCTGTTTTACAAGGTTTATTAATTTTTTGTATTTTATTTACTGAGTTGATTGGAGCGGAAGGTGCGAGACTCCAGCGGGAGTAGCGGGACAGGTGAGACCCCGCAGACGCGTAGCGTCGAGGAGGCTCACCGCCCGCCCCGCGGAAAGCGAGCAGCCTGGAGCGGAAATCAACGGACAACATTGATAGAGGAAAAACAGCACTTTATACGAAAAGAGCCTTTAAAATAAATAACAGAAAATTTTTAAAAGTAGGTAAAAGTCTGATTGACTTTTAGTGTAAGCGGTGATAATCTTACCAATATGGAAAAAAATGAAAAGGAGGGCTACAAAATGATCTTAATTCATCTTCATCAAAAAACAACACAAAAATTAAAATCTGTAACCTCTCCTTTAGAACATATAAAAATGTAAACAGGATCTGCCTGCACATTTTGAAGGAGCACAGGTTACATTTCGTAACGTGGGCTCTTTTGTCTCTTAAGACATATCGCATGCCGCGGTATGTCTTTTTTTCGTCTAATTATCAAATATCACCAATAGGAAATACAGGCATTCCCTGTTTCCATATATTTAAGTTTTAATAGCGGCTGTTTTCGGCAGCCATACAAAAAAGGAGGAAAATTTTATGAATGCCGTACGAATCAAAAGGAAAACAATTTTGCCGGAGGATCTGGATGGAGGCTAGTTATGAATTTGCTGCTTGTTTATGTATGAATGCTCTCTTTAGAAACCTGAGCTTCATACCGGAAAGGGGAGAGATCGTTGTTTACGATTTTAGGAAAATTAAGCTGGTTTTTTAAAGAAAACTGGAAAAGGTATACAATTGCCATTTCTCTGCTGATCATTGTCGGAATCCTTGATGTTATGCCTCCAAGGCTTGTAGGAATGGCAATTGATGATATTCATCTTGGTCAAATGAGCAGTGTTAAAATAATGGAGTACCTTGGTTTATTGGCAATCATCACAATTGTGTCCTATGCAATCACTTATATCTGGATGTACCAGCTTTTTGGAGGGGCATTCCTGGTAGAAAGAAAACTGCGTTCACAGTTTATGGGTCACCTATTGAAAATGACTCCAACATTTTTTGAGAAAAACCGGACCGGTGATTTAATGGCCAGGGCTACAAATGATTTAAAAGCTATTTCGGTAACGGCGGGATTCGGAATATTAACACTGGTGGATTCCAGCGTCTTCATGCTGACAATATTGTTTACGATGGGGTTTCTGGTTAGCTGGAAACTAACTTTTGCAGCAATATTGCCTTTGCCTATCATGGCCTATCTGATAAAAATTTACGGGAAGAAGATTCATACGCGGTTTATGAGCGCACAGGATGCCTTCGGGGAACTAAATGACCGGGTTCTTGAATCTGTTTCGGGAGTTCGGGTGGTGCGCGCTTATGTTCAAGAAAGAGCGGATCAGCAGCGTTTCCATGAACTCACAGAGGATGTATACAGCAAAAATATTGAAGTGGCCAAAATTGATTCACTATTTGAGCCGACGATAAAGGTGATTGTGGGCCTAAGCTATCTGATAGGACTTGGATACGGGGCTTATCTTGTTTTCCACCAAACCATCACCCTGGGCCAGCTCGTGTCCTTTAATGTGTATTTAGGCATGCTGATTTGGCCAATGTTTGCTATTGGAGAACTAATTAATGTCATGCAAAGGGGGAATGCATCCCTTGACCGTGTACAGGAAACATTGTCCGCTAAGCAGGATATTGTGAATCCTGAAAACCCGTCTATCGTTGAAGTCCCTGAGAATATTATCTTCAAGGATGTGCATTTCCAATATCCTTCCTCAAAAACGGCTAATCTCACAGGGATTAAGCTGCATATTGAATGCGGGGAAACGCTGGGCATTGTAGGAAAAACAGGAAGCGGAAAGACCACTTTTATAAAGCAGCTATTGAGAGAATATCCGTCAGGCACAGGGAAGCTTGCCATTGCAGATGTTCCGATTGAAGAGCAGGAACTTGAGAGAACGAGGGGATGGATCGGATATGTTCCACAGGATCATGTTCTTTTCTCCAGGACTGTACGGGAAAACATCCTTTTTGGAAAAGAGGAAGCAACTGAAGAGGATATGCAAAAAGCGATTGATTTGGCAGCTTTCCGAAAAGACCTTGAACTTCTGCAGGAGGGTCTTGAAACAATGGTCGGTGAAAAAGGGGTGGCCTTATCAGGAGGACAAAAACAGCGGATTTCGATTGCACGTGCCCTTGTGAAGGATCCGGAAATTCTGATCCTTGATGACTCCTTATCAGCCGTTGATGCTAAAACAGAGAAGAAAATTATTGATAATATCCGGACTGAGCGCAAAGGAAAAACGACAATCATTACGACACACAGAATGTCAGCAGTCCAGCACGCCGATCATATTATCGTCCTTGATGAAGGCATGATAGCAGAAGAAGGCACTCATGAGGACTTAATGGCTATGGATGGATGGTACAAAGAACAATTTTTGAGGCAGCAGACTCAAACATCTGCTGAAGAGGAGGTGCTTTCATGACCACAGGAAAGCGGTTATTCCAGTATGCACTTCATTATAAAAAAACGATTATTGCGGCACTTCTGATGCTTACAGTAGCAGTAGCAGCAGATCTGGCGGGGCCTTTCATCGCGAAGAAGATGATTGACGAGCATATCCTTGGCATAGAATCTGTCTGGTATCAGACAGAAGGCGGAAACGATGCTGTGGAGTTTGATAGCCAGTTTTACAAAAAGGAGCAAAACCTTGATCAGGGTGAGCGGAAAATAGATCAGGCCCGCATCCTGCAGGCAGGAAGCCAATTCGTCTTTATCAGCGGTGACATTGCTTTTGATGGAGAGCGAACCTTCAAAGAGGGCAAACTCTTTATTGAAAAAAGCGGCCAAACCGAAACCTATGCAGGGAAGGCATTAACCGGTGAAGAATTGATGCTATTTTATTCACCGGAGATTCCTAAGATCGTTCAGCTCTTGGCCTTTTACTTTGGGTTACTGGTTATCGCTGCATTTTTTCAGTACGGCCAAAGGTTTTTTCTGCAAAAGTCGGCAAATAGGATTATCCAGAAAATGAGAGAGGATGTCTTTGGGCAGATACAAAAGCTGCCAATCAGTTATTTTGATAATCTTCCGGCAGGCAAGGTGGTTGCCCGTATAACTAATGATACCGAAGCCATACGTGAGCTTTATGTGACCGTATTGGCAACCTTTTTTACAAGTGCCATATATATTTCAGGTATTTATATCGCTTTGTTTATTTTAAATGCCAAGCTTGCTGCGATATGTTTAATCCTGCTCCCGATTTTATATGTATGGGCGATTGTGTACCGTAAGTATGCATCAAAATACAATCACGTGATCCGTTCCAGGGTGAGTGATATCAATGGCATGGTTAACGAATCGATACAGGGAATGAACATTATCCAGGCGTTTGGCCGCGAAAAAGATACACAGAAGGATTTTGAAAAGCTGAATACAGAGCATTTTACATTCCAAAATAAACTTTTGAGCCTGAATTCACTTACATCGCATAATTTAGTCGGCGTGCTGAGAAATGTGGTTTTTGTTGCATTTATCTGGTACTTCGGAGGAGAATCGCTCAATGCAGCAGCAGTCATTTCACTGGGGATGCTTTATGCTTTTGTAGACTATATAAACCGCCTTTTTCAGCCTGTGCAGGGCATTGTCAACCAATTGGCCAATCTCGAACAGGCATTGGTTGCCGGTGAACGAGTATTCAAACTGCTTGATGAAGAAGGCATTGATATCAGTGATAATAAAATATACCGCTATAAAGGGAATGTTACTTTTGAACATGTGCACTTCGGCTACAAGGAGAAGGAATATGTGCTGAAGGATCTTAATTTTGAAGCAAAGCATGGAGAGACAGTTGCACTGGTAGGCCATACCGGCTCAGGGAAAAGTTCGATTATGAATCTTCTTTTCCGTTTTTATGATTGCCAGGAAGGAAAAATTATGATCGATGGCATGGATATAAAACAGATTCCAAGGCAGGAGCTCAGAAAGCATATGGGCATCGTCCTCCAGGGTCCTTTTTTGTTCACAGGGACCATTGCTTCCAATGTCAGTCTTGATGACCCTGAAATATCGCGGGAGAAAGTGGAAAAGGCCCTGAAGGATGTCGGAGCAGATAAGATATTTCAGCATCTTGAAAAAGGCTTTGATGAGCCGGTTATCGAGAAGGGGAGCACTCTCTCCAGCGGGCAGAGGCAGCTCATTTCGTTTGCTCGTGCCCTTGCTTTTGATCCGGCCATCCTGATATTGGATGAAGCAACATCAAGCATAGACACTGAGACAGAATTAATTATCCAGGAAGCCATGGACGTGCTGAAAAAAGGCAGAACGACCTTTATCATCGCCCATCGGCTTTCGACAATCCGAAATGCTGATCAAATTCTTGTTCTGGATAGGGGAAGAATCGTTGAAAAAGGAAACCATGATGCGTTAATGGAGCAAAAGGGCAAATATTTTCAGATGTATCAGCTTCAGCAGGGGTCAACACTTGCTGGATAGAGGGAAGCATCGGATGGCGCTTCTTTTTTAATAATGGTTTTATCCCACTAGGAATTTTGTTCAAAAAAATTTCATACTTCAGACACACAATAGTACTGGTATAAAGAAATTGTAATCCGGTATTCATGATAATCTTAAGCTATCACACATATCTGGAGGAGATTTTTATGGAGGAATTTTCTATTACCTTAGTGATTGCAAGTATTATGGTGCTTGGATACTTTATTGGGTATACAATTGTAAAAGCATAGCTGCCGGCTGATCCAGCCAGGCAGTTTTTTTATACTGATTTTTATCATTAAATTTTGAAAATAAGGGAAAAGAATAAAAAGGAATCATAATAATCTTTTAAGGAGGTATGAAATTGGCTGATTTTAGAATTGAAAAGGATACACTTGGCGAAGTGAAGGTGCCAGCTGATAAATATTGGGGAGCCCAGACACAGCGGAGCAAGGATAACTTTAAAATCGGCATTGAAAAGATGCCGATGGAAGTAATTTATGCTTTTGCCAAGGTAAAGCGTTCTGCAGCAGTAGTCAACAACAGGCTTGGGAAGCTCTCCCATGACAAGATGGAAGCTATCACAGCAGCTTGTGATGAAGTTCTAAACCATAAGTTTGACAGCCACTTTCCTCTGGCTGTATGGCAGACAGGGAGCGGCACACAATCAAATATGAATGTAAACGAGGTTGTCGCCAAAAGGGCGAATGAACTGCTGGCCGAGAAAGGGGTACGGGATAGTAAAGTGCATCCAAATGATGATGTCAATATGTCTCAAAGCTCTAATGATACATTTCCGACTGCCATGCATATCGCAGCTTATACGGAGGTGGAGCAAAAGCTGATTCCATCATTAAAGGAATTAATAAGGACAGTTAAATCGAAAGAAGAGGCCTTCAAATCAATCGTCAAAATAGGCAGGACTCATTTGCAGGATGCAACACCTCTTACATTGGGTCAGGAAATCAGCGGCTGGCGTGCCATGCTTGAAAAGAATGAAAAGATGCTGATGGACGCAATGCAGTATCTGCTTGACTTAGCCATTGGCGGTACAGCAGTCGGAACGGGCATTAATGCAGAGAAGTCATTTGGACCTGAAATGGCAAACGAAATATCCAGACTTACAGGCTATTCATTCCGTTCGTCTGACAATAAATTCCAGGCCTTGACCAGCCATAATGAAATTGTCCATGTTCATGGGACATTGAAGGGGCTGGCAGCGGATTTGATGAAAATAGCCAACGATGTCCGCTGGCTTTCTAGCGGGCCGCGCAGCGGAATTGGGGAGTTATCGATCCCGGCAAATGAACCAGGCAGTTCAATCATGCCTGGCAAAGTAAATCCGACGCAAAGCGAAGCCCTTACAATGGTGGTTTGCCAGGTATTTGGAAATGATGCATCCATTGGATTCGCAGCAAGTCAGGGGAACTTTGAATTGAATGTGTTCAAGCCTGTTATTATCTATAATCTTCTTCAAAGCATCAGTATTCTTGCAGATGGAATGGCCTCTTTTAATGAAAAATGCATGATGGGACTGGAGGCTAATAAAGAAGTGATTAATGGCCATGTTGAGAGATCACTAATGCTTGTAACGGCACTCAATCCGCATATAGGTTATGAAAAGGCAGCGGAAATTGCCAAACTCGCATTCAGAGAGAATACAACCTTGAAAGAAGCAGCCTTAAAAACAGGGTATATCACGGAAGAACAATATAAGAATTGGGTTGTGCCCGAAAAGATGGTCTAAATAAAATGGCCCCCCTTTCAAGAAGGAGGGCCAAAGCCATATTTATTCAATTGTTATCTTGCTTTATTAGAAAGAACCGCCACCAAGCTGTTGTTCAGCCATTTGAACAAGGCGTTTTGTGATTTCTCCCCCAACAGATCCGTTAGCGCGGGAAGTTGTTTCTGCACCAAGGTTTACACCAAATTCAGTAGCGATTTCGTACTTCATTTGATCAAGTGCTTGAGCTACTCCAGGTACTAGTAACTGGTTTGAGGAATTGCTTCTGCTAGATGATTGGTTGTTCATGTGATTTCCTCCTCGAAATATAAGTGTATTGGTTTTTGGCTGGGTTAGCTGGAATTGCACCAGCGCAAGGATTTTATCCTGCTCCACTGCCTGGCGTAACCCATCGGTTTTTACTGCGGATGCTTGATGCCGCTGTGTTTACTCTCTATTATGTTTGATTTATAAAAGTTTATTCTTTCAAGAAATCGGGAATTTTTTCCTGATAAAATTCACTGATTAAGAGTTTTACATAACGAAGATTAAACAGACAAATCATAATAAATATCAGCAAAGAAAACGAAAGTGAGAGGATTGGAATGGCTATTTGCCCAGTCTGCAACGGCTTTGAGAAAATCGAATCAGCCTGCAGCTCCTGCGGAAGCAGGATGGAGGACAGTGGAAGAGTAATGGACTTTTACGATGATTATAGTGCCTATATGCCAATTGACCAGATGAAAATGGAAGATGGCTATCCCCGGGATTATCAACAGGAGGAATGTCCCCATTTGCTGAAGTGTCCATCATGCGGCCATGATTCGGTGAAATTTATCAAAGAGTAGAAAGAAAATAGATGGCGGCAGCACCTGGTGACGGCTTGGCGGATGCTGACAGTATTAAAAAACCCCGTCAGCTTTGACGGGGCTTCAATGTTATTCTTTTTCAGACCGGATTCTTCTTTCATGGTCTGCATCAAAGAAGTGCGCTTTGTTCATATCGAAAGCAAGCTCAAGGTTTTGGCCCGGCTTAATATCTGTGCGGGAATCCACGCGTGCTACGAAATCCTGGCCTTCTATGCTTGAGTAAATCATTGTTTCAGCACCAGTCAGTTCGGAAACGTCAATGCGGGTATTGATTTTTGAACCGGCAGATGCATCAATAAATACCGGCTCATCGTGAATGTCTTCCGGACGAATGCCAAGGATAACGTTTTTGCCTGTATATCCCTGTTCACGAAGAACCTTCATTTTACCTTCAGGTACAGCAATCTGAGTTTTGCCAATAATAAATTTGCCGTCTTCAAGCGTTCCGTTAAAGAAGTTCATGGCAGGTGAGCCGATAAATCCGCCTACAAATACGTTTTCAGGCTTTTCATACACTTCTTTTGGTGCACCAACCTGCTGAATCACTCCATCCTTCATAACAACCAGGCGGGTAGCCATTGTCATGGCCTCTGTCTGGTCATGTGTTACATAGATAGTTGTTGTTTGAAGACGCTGGTGAAGCTTGGCAATTTCTGCACGCATTTGAACACGAAGCTTTGCATCAAGGTTTGATAAAGGCTCGTCCATGAGGAATACCTTTGCATCACGGACAATCGCACGGCCCAAGGCTACACGCTGGCGCTGTCCGCCTGACAATGCTTTTGGCTTGCGGTCAAGATAAGGCTCCAGCCCCAGAATTTTCGCTGCCTCTTTTACACGGCGGTCGATTTCATCTTTTGGAAACTTACGAAGCTTAAGGCCAAAAGCCATGTTATCGTACACGGACATATGCGGATATAGTGCATAATTCTGGAAAACCATTGCAATATCACGATCTTTTGGAGGAACATCGTTGACACGCTTCTCATCGATATAGAAGTCGCCTTTTGAAATTTCCTCAAGACCTGCAATCATACGGAGAGTTGTGGATTTACCGCAGCCGGAAGGGCCGACAAAAACAATAAATTCCTTATCTTTAATATGAAGGTTAAAATCTTCTACAGCTGTCACTTTATTATCATAAATTTTATAAATATTATCGAGTTTTAATTCTGCCATCAGGGTAACCTCCCAATAATCTTTTTCTTAATTACAGTTTAATGGATACGAGGTTTTTCCCATATGGCCAAACTGCACAAAAAAACTGAAAGAGTTTTTATGCAATGTGCTCAAGTCAGGTTTGCTCAATCAGCAAACAGGCTAAAAAAACAGTCAGCGCGCTGTTAAAATCCTTCAACTGAATGCCGGTCTTCTCTGTGAACTTATCAAGCCTGTACTGCAGAGTATTCCGGTGGATATACAATTTTTTTGCCGTTAATGAAACGTTGGAGCTGTTCTGTAAAAACACTTTTATGGTGTGCAGGAGTTCAGGGTCTTCTTCCAGTAAAGAAAGGCGTGAAAGCAGGCTCTTTTTTAAAAATACGTCCAGATGCCCAGTGATAAGGGAGGGGAAGAGCTTTTCAAAATTCAGCACTCTTTCAGCTGGAAGCAATGAGGAAGCCTGCTCGAATAGAAGCTGTTCTTCTTTAAAAAGCTTGTGTAATTGTATTCCCGCCTTATTCGGAATGCCAATGTAAAAGGCTGTTTTCACAAAAAAATCACTTTCTAAAGCATTGGAAACAGCAAGGAATTCTTCTTCGGCAAGAGAGTCTTTACCCTCTTCAATGATGACCCCTGTGGCTTCCCCGTTCCATAAAATCGTTATGTCCTTTTCGAAAAAACCTCTAAAAGCAGCTTCCATATCCTCACGTATCCATTCGCCCTCAGACATTTTGAACTGAACCAGCCTGTATGGAACATCTTTTGCGAATGATGGGTGATCCCCATTTGAAAATAAGTATTGAAACCAGGCTTGGGCAGCAGGGGCAAGGTGAATGGAACTGTCATGGAATTCAAACAAAGTTTTCAATACCATCAGACTATCTGCAGAAACCTCTTGAACTGGAATGCCAAGCCATTGGCCTGACTCTTCATGATGAAACCAGTACAAATCAGAATTAAAGCTAAAATCAGGTTTTTTAAATTGAAGTTGAGAGCCCGGATACCGGTCATGTAATTTGTTTAACATATCTTTACCCTTTGGTTTGATAAATTTTTGTGTTTCTTATATTATAGCAGTTATAATTTAATTGAAAAAATTTACTTAATCTGTGAATGTTTCTATAAAGGGAATTGAGAGTGTGAGGAGTGAGACTCATGGAATATACACCTGAAATGAAAAACCGCTTGAAAAGGCTGGAAGGCCAGGTGCGGGGTGTGATCCGAATGATGGAAGAAGAAAAACACTGCAAGGATGTTGTTACACAATTATCTGCTGTCCGTTCTGCAGTTGACCGTGCAATGGGATATATTGTAGCTAAAAACTTGGAGACATGCATCCGTGAAGCTAATAATGAAGGCAAAAATGCGGAGGATGCAATCCAGGAAGCAGTTAATATGATTGTGAAAAGCAGATAAATAGAAAAGCGGAAGGCGCCCGCTTTTCGGCGGCTAGAGCTAGATAGTTATCTGACAGCACAATAAATTCAATTTAATCTTTATAAAAGGCACCTGAATTCAGGTGCCTCTTATTTTTACTCAGCCTCATATGGAGGTTCTTCCTCATGCAGTTCCCTGGCCTGTTCGATATTAACATCACCGCCGCGCCCATGGACGGAGCCTCCGGAAAGACCCTCGTTTATGATCCTGTCTATATCCATATAAGCTTTGTCCCTGCCTTCATAATGGACGTCCTCTGAAACCCTGCGATTTTTATCCATGTGTCAATCGCTCCTTTAGATTAATATCCTGGCGGGTTTATTTTTCCAAAAGAGCTTTATCGTCATGCATTATTTCTCTAATTTTTTCTTATTCATACACATGAAATAACATCAATTCATGAATTTGGGATTTCAGGTCCTCCTCCTGTCCGGCAGGATTTCCGGATGTCCATTCAATTTTTCCGTCTGGATGATAGATGCCGGTAACTTTTTGCTTTTTGAAGTAAAAAGAAAATGTCCATCCCGGCAATTGTTTGTTTTCATATAAAGGTTTGAATTGAAAGTGTGTCAGCATTAGGATTCCTCCAGATGTTGTAATATCCCGTTTAACGTTCCTGAAAAAGGGAATGGAACAGATGTAGAAACATTTTAACATTAAAAGGAGGCAAAAAGGATGAAAAGAAACAACAAATTTATGATGTCAGCCATGGCCCTTGGAGCAGCTTATTTAATGAGAAACCCGGAGTCACGACAAAAGCTTAAAGACCAGTTTAAATCTTTTGCCGGAAGTGCCTCTAAAAAAAATCGGGTTAAGACAGCGAAAAGCCCTGTAACGACTTATTAATTCTTTGTCAGGGACACTTATAAAAAAATCGCCTAAAAATAGCCGTGCACGCTGTGGGTGCACGGCTATTTTTAGCAGCATTCTAGAACCCGGACAATGAGAGAAATAAGCGGGTCAGTTCTTCAATTCTTTTTTCTTCTATCCAGGTTTCATCAAAACTCATCGGCTTTGAATTTATTTCATAAATCACATAAGTGCCCTGATCAGTTAATCCAGCATCAATAGAGTATTCTCCATGAAAACCTTTCGTTTTCTCAAGAAGTTTTCCTGCCTCCGATGCTGCAGTATGAATAAACGCATCATGTTCTTTTGTGCGGACACTTTCATATGGAATCATCACCCCGCCATTCGGGATGTGGGTTGTAATGTCCTGGTCCTGAGACTGCCTAATACCAATCCCTGTAACCGAATAGCTGCCTCCGCTGAAATGGGCTAAGATTCTAAAATCAAATCTCTTGCCTTCTAATTTGGCAGGGCTGATCGCTTTCTGTGCTAAATAAGGTTTATCCATCAGGTGAGTTTCCCATTGGCACCAGAAATGTTCAAAATCAGCGTAACTGAATGAATCGTGCAGACTGTTCAATGAGATGCTTTTTTTCAGCTGGATTAATTGGTATATCCCTTTGCCTTTGGACCCGTTTGCCGGCTTTAAGTAGATATTATTATATCTTTGGATAAAATCCTTTAGAGGCTTTGGCCCGGTGACAAGAATGGTTTCAGGAATATAATCCTTTAATGGCGGATGGTCTTTTAATAGCTGGTAAATGTCGAATTTATCCAGAAAGCCCGGATTGAAAAATGGAATAGCCTGCTCGTTAAAAAAACGGCTTGCTTTATGAAAGGCTTCTGTTTTTTCAAGTTTCCGGAATGGCACCCTGTTGTAGACAAGATGCGGAAGAGGGCACATGGCTTCAATCCACTTATCCTGACGGGGAATATAAATATAGCCGTTCACGGAATTATCCTTCAGGTTCTCTAGGGTAAATACATAGGAAAGCCCGCTCTTTTGCAATATGCTATTCTGGAGGGCCTTAAATAAAGGACCATTGCCGGCAATAGCCTGATCCTTTCCTTTTCCGGTAAGAATGCCAATCACCGGTCCCGCATTACCGTTCCGCAAGGATAATGAAAAGGAAAGCAAATCTCGTGCCGCTAGCGGGCTAATAATGTTTAAAGGGTGTTGGCTGCTTCCAAGGGTACAACTGCTGCTGCCGAACCAGGTCCTGCTGGCCCAGTCATAATAAAGCTTCATCTCACAATTTCCTGAGGCTTCATAATAGATGCTTCGGCAAGGAAAACGGCGAATGAAAGTGATAGCTTGCGGGTAAGAAAGTCGAACTCCCTGAGCTGAGGGTGTTTGAATATGGATCTTCCGGGCTTTGAATTTGCTTCAAACAGCCATACGTGGCCATTTCGGTCCAATCCAAAGTCAAAGCCGATTTCACCGATGATACCTTCCATGTTCCGTTCCAATGCTTTGCTGATATTAAGTGCCGCCTCACTCAACTTCGCCATTGTCTCTTTTTTTTCTGCATCCGATTCAAATACTTCTTCAAGGACTTTGATTTCACCTCCGCTTTTCACATGAGTTGTAACACTGCCGGGTCCTGCCATTTTTGCCGCTGCGGCGGTTACTTTCCATTCCCCATTCTCATCTTTATTGGTATGAACCCTGAAATCAATCGCTCTCTGTTCATGACGGAGCAAATGAATTCCCTGCTGAACAAGCATCCGGCTTAAACTTCGTCCTGCAAAAACATTCCGCATTAAATTTTCCAAAGTGTTAAACCTTCTCAGCCTATTTTCGTCCCGCACTCTATATCGGCAATAATAATACCCATCCCTTTTATCATAAATAATCTGATGAATCCCAAGCCCAAGGCTTCCATTAATAGGTTTCAGGAAAACATGGCCATAATCAGCCAGCATTCTTTCAATTACAGAAAAAGAAGAAAAGGGGTGGGTTTCAGGCAGGTAATGACTAATATCATCATCGTTCTGCAGTCTTTCATAAACATCTAATTTATTAAAGAAACCAGGATTATACCAGGGAATTAAATAGTCTTTCTGAAGGCGGGCGCGAACTTCCTTCAGCTCATTCCTTCTTTCACTTCTTCGGTTGGGAAGCCGATCATAAACAACATTCGGAAAAGGGACTTCAAAGGTTTCCCAGCCTTCCTCATGATAAAAAAGCCCATGGATGGTTTCTTTTTCCCAGTTGATTTGCTGGTCACCGAATAAAAACGGAATGGCACCTACCGTTTTTTTGACCGAAAGCAGTTTGGCAAAAAATAGGGTCCGATCCCCAACTGGCCTTAAAGGAAAAGAGGTGAATCCTGAAGTGAAGATACCTACGAGCGGGCCGAGGTACAGAGTACCCTTATTGGCAAATGCATGCAGGGGAATCTTGAGATCAGGGAAATGCAGTGCTTCGGCAACATCTTTACTTATGATGATGGAGTTCTTCTTTGTCTTCTGGAGTAAGAAAGAAGAATCTGCCGAATGAGTGCCAAATGCCAGTTTCGTCAAATGAGTATGAAGGTTCAGCTCATTTGGAATATAAACTGTTTTGGAGGCGGAATCGGAAATTTCAATTTGATATTGTTTTCTCATGATTCGTTCTCCTTTCCATTTCCTTATTGGCTGCCAGGAATTTGGCATAGAGAAGGGGAGCGGTATATAACTCTTCCTCCTTCTGTGGCTGGCTGTTCAGGATGGTTTTCCTTCCTGGCTTTGAGTTAATATCCAGTATCCAAATAGAGCCGTTAGTTTCCACTCCGATATCGATTCCCATCTCAAATAGCGGGGGAAGCTTTCGTTCAAGTGCAGCAGGAAGTGTATCGATAATGTCATAAAGCTCATCGGAAAGAAAACTCTTTAATGAAGGTGGGTATTGAGTGACCCATTCCTTAAAAGAAATATTGCTGCCGCCAGCGCTTAAGTTGGAGACGATGCCTCCTTTTCTGCCTGTGCGGATGCCCCGGCCCAGCTCCTTCCAGGCACCATTCCTGTCCTTTTGAAGCAATATTCTTATATCAAAGGGCTGACCGTCCTTGTTTGATAGATTCACATATGGCTGGATGAGGTATTGCTGTTTTGCGGTCAATTTATTCAGCCATCGGGCTGCCTTTTCTTCAGTTTCAAAGCTGCGTGAAACCTGGGCATTCCTTTTATCTGTTTTAACAAAAATATCTTTGCCCGTTTTCTCAATATAATAGATTCCATGTCCCTGTGACCCGCTTGCAGGTTTTAAAATGCAGGGCTGATCAGGAATGAGGCTGTTTATGAAACTGTCAGCTCCGGTAAATCGAGCCGTCTTCAGCAAATAAGGTGATATGTTTGAGCAGGAGAGAATTTCATATAATTCAAGCTTATTAGGCAATCCGTAGCCAAGGAATTGGATGTCATTTCTTGCCTTTAGCCAATTCACGATGGACATACATTGTTTCGAGCGGGAGTCATTTCTGTAAAAACAGCGATCATAAAGAATCTCCGGCAGTGGAAATTCTGCCGGCTCCCATTCCCCTGAAGAAGGGTTATAGGAATCACCTGCAATCCTTTCTGAAACAGGATTGATATCTGTAGGCACAAACCTGAAGCAATTAATGTTATATTCATTAGCTCTCTTCGCCAATTCCGTAAAGTATGGCTGTTCACTCCGTTTGTTTAAAGTCATGATTCCGAATGAAAGCATTTTGTAGTCCTCCTTTTTGGATAAATGATAAGGCCGTTGCATATTCGATCAGTGCCTTGGCAGAGGGTCTTATTCTTTTTTCTTTGTCTTCAAAGTTCTTGGAGGGTTTAGAATTCACTTCAATGATCCAGAGTTTTCCATTAGAGTCCAATCCAATATCAATCCCTAGTTCTCCAACAAGGCCTTCGCATTTCTGACTGATGATTGTTGCTGTTTCAACTGCAAGCTCCTTCAGTAACGCCAGCTGCTGAACCGCTGTTTTCTGATCAGAGTGCATCGTGAAAATTCTTAGAGGCTTCATAATTTCCCCGCCTCTTGCAATATTGGAAACAAATTGCTGCTCGGCAGAAATCCTTGCCACTGCAGAAGTGGCCCTCCAGATATCCTGAAAGTTTTTATGGCAGAGCACGCGGAAATCAAGCTGCCTGTTCTTATAAGTTTGCAGAGGTATGGCCTGCTGTGCCAGAAAAATTGTTTTCTTTTGGTACTGCTTGAACCATTGTGCAAAACGGTCATAATTTTTGAATGTGAGCGTATTTTCCCTGCCGTTTCCGGTCGATACTTCTGTCATGATTTCTTCGTCCTGTGTACTCAGTCTGATAATATTCCGTCCTTGGCTGCCATGTATGGGTTTAAGGAATATTAACCTGTGTCTGGCCAGCATTTCCTTGATGGTTTGTTCATCTGCAATGGCGGTTTCAGGCAGATAGGGATGCATATGATCCTCAGAAAAGAGGAGGTTATGAACTTCCTTTTTCGATAAAAAACGGTCATTAAACATTGGGATGTTAAAGTTTATCAAGTTATTTTTAAATGATTGAAAAGCAGAACTTGCTTCAAGCATCCGGGAGTGGATCCGGTTATAAATCACACCAGGCAAAGGAACGGGGCGTTTTATCCATTTTCCCTCACGCAGGCAATACCCCTGCAGCTTTCCTTGAATGCAGTCGCGAAAATGAAATACATAGAAATATCCGCGCAGGCCGGAAACAACTTCATGCAATTCTTCACAAAAAGAATGAATTGATCGGAAATCAGGCTCTTCGCCAGTTTCATTAAAATCCGTCATCAGTCCAATAACCGGCCCGGCAGTAATAGTAAAGTCCTTTTTGGAGTAACTGGCGACAAAATGGAGATCTTCCATTGGCAGGCAGTATTCCTGAAAAAGCCGTTCACAGAACATAATTTCATCTTTTGTAATGTTTGCTCCTTCAATGGTTACCTGAATGGCGTGCTTGCCGATCTGCAGCAAATGGAGCTTTTGCAGATCAATATCCCAGTAATGTACCAGAGAATGGCTAACTTTAATGAGAAATTGATTTTCCTGAAACATTTTTACCGGAACAATCGTAATAGGCAATAAAGAAACTGACATGATCATTCCTCATTTGCTTATCTTTATTTGAGCCTATTCTGAACAGCCTCATGCAGTTTGAAAATTGAATGCTGAAATTATTCCGCAGAATGTGCAAAACTCCCATTGATGAAGTTTTCACTGTATAATGAAAAAATAGGCAAAAGCTGATACCATATCGTATGTTCTGGGCAATTAAATGGTGCCTATTGAGAGGCGCCTGTAACTTAAGGAAGGTAGAGATATCTATGGAAATTGCAATGACAATAATTTTAATGATGATAATTGGGGCTCTTATAGGCGGGTTTACTAACTATCTGGCTATTAAAATGCTCTTTAAACCTTATAATGCCGTGTACATAGGGAAATGGAAGGTTCCATTTACCCCTGGGCTGATTCCTAAACGAAGAGATGAAATGGCAGATCAGATGGGAAAGCTGGTTGTTAATCATCTTCTGACACCTGAAAGCATTAAGAAAAAGTTCATCAATGATCAATTTCAGCGTGATATGACCGGGCTTGTTCAGAAAGAGCTTGAAACTATCCTGCAATCGGAAAAATCAGCAGAGGACATACTTGCAGCGTTTGGAATCACGGATGGCCAAGTGAAAACGGAGAAACGCATAGACTTATTAATTGAGCAGAAATATGAAAAAATTATAAGTGAATATCGAGATCTTCCCCTTAAAGAAGTTATTCCTCAGGGTCTTTTGGATAAAGCGGATGAAAAAATTCCGGCTATCAGTTCAATGATCCTTCAAAAAGGGGTAGATTATTTCTCCAGCATTGAAGGCAAAATGAGGATACAAAGAATGGCTGATGATTTTGTTCGTGAGCGAAGCGGCGTGCTCAGCAATATGCTGCAGATGTTCATGGGGAATATCAATCTTGCGGATAAAATTCAGCCGGAAATCATTAGGTTTTTAAGTAATGAGGGTACGGCCGACCTGATTACAACCCTTATACAAAAAGAGTGGAGCAAAATTCTTGAGATGGAAGCTGCAGTTATTGAAGAGCAGCTCGAAAAGGAACAGATTCTTTCAGTATTAAAGAATATTGCACACAGAGTCATTAATTTGGAGAATGTATTTAAAACACCTATTTCATCTTTCATGGCCCCTTATAGGACATTACTGACAGATGAGCTGGCTCCTAAAAGTGTTCAGATGCTTTCTGATTGGCTTTCACGAAAGACAGAAATGGTTATGGAACGGCTTCGTCTGGCAGAAATTGTCCGGGAACAGGTCAGCAATTTTTCGGTTGAAAGATTAGAAGATATGGTCTTTTCCATAATCAAAAGCGAGTTAGCCATGATTACAAATTTAGGTTTTCTGCTTGGGGGTATTATTGGTCTCGTACAGGGAATCATTGCTATATTGATTAATTAAAGGGTATCGCCTCGCGTTTACTGTCATAGTTTGTTATAGTGTAGTGTGTTCGAAACGGAAAAAGAATTGTCCATTTTGAACAAGATTCGGAAGGAGTGTTTAAATGGCAGTAAATTTATATGATTCAGCCTATGAATTAGAAAAAGCAGTGCGGGAAAGCGATGAATATAAGGCTCTAAAGCGAGCATATGATGATGTAAATGCAGATCCGTCTGCAAAAGCAATGTTTGATAACTTCCGCAAAATCCAGATGGAACTTCAGCAAAAACAAATGATGGGCCAGGATATTACACAGGAAGAAGTAGAACAGGCTCAAAAGACAGTCGCGCTTGTACAGCAGCACGCCCAGATCTCAAAGCTTATGGAAGCAGAACAGCGCATGAGCATGATGATTGCAGAAATGAACAAAATCATCATGAAGCCTCTTGAAGACCTTTATGGTGCAGCTGAATAATACCATGAGAAAACTCCCGGAAATTGATCCGGGAGTTTTTTTAAGAAAAAAGCCTATTTCTATATTAAACAGAACAAGGTATGGGTACCTTTATGATAGATATCAATTTAATGAAAGGGGCAGCACATTGAAAAAAGCCATTTTTTTGGACCGGGACGGCGTTTTGAATGAGGTTCTATCAGACAGGGGAAAATTCGTTAACAAGCCGGAGCAGTTATATTTACTGGAAGGGGCAGCAGAAGCTGTGGCAGAGCTGACCAAAGCCGGTTATGAAATTTTCGTTGTGACCAATCAGGGCGGCGTGGGACTCGGTTTTTTGAAAGAAAGGGAGCTAAAGAGAATTCATGAAAGGCTGCAGGAGCTTGTCTCAGTAAAAGGGGGACATATTAAAGAGGTCGCCTATTGCCCTCATAAGCCGAAAGCAGGCTGTGAATGCCGCAAGCCAAATGCAGGCATGCTTGTGGATTTGGCTGAAAGGCATAATCTTGATCTGACTAAAAGCATTATGGCAGGCGATCATGAACGGGACATTGAGGCGGGTAAGAAGGCAGGCTGTAAAACTGTTTTTATCGGCTCTGGTCCAACAAGTGCAGATATCCAGGCATCATCTCTTTTTGAGGCTGTGGAAGATATATTGAATATGCTTAAATAGGGTGAAAAGCCGCTTCCGGGATCAGCTGGAAGCGGCATTTTATTTTAATATGATTTCGCTGCGGACTAGCGTGCTCCGCCTAGCTGCTGCTCCGCCATTTGCACAAGGCGCTTCGTAATTTCTCCGCCTACTGATCCATTTGCTCTTGAAGATGTTTCCGGGCCAAGGTTCACACCGAATTCTGTTGCAATTTCATACTTCATTTGATCAATTGCCTGACTGACTCCTGATACTAAAAGCTGATTAGAATTGCTGTTTCTTGCCATGTAAATCATCTCCTTGGTGTAGTTTTCTTGATTGTTACAATTATAGCTTTAGGAGAGTAAATAAGATTTATTCATAGTTATTTATGGTACTTTATGGTATTTTTATAACGTTTGAAGTATGCTGGTATGTCTCCAAATCAGCTTTGAGCATATAAAATGGAGCTAAACGCGCACATAAATCAAGAATTGTCTGCTAAAGTTCGCCATTGTACAGCTGCAGAAACCCGAATAGCCATGAAATATAGGCACTGCCCAGTACTGCTCCTATAAAGAAGGTAAAACATGCCCAATCTTTCCAGGAAACAGAGATTTTATGATGAAAATCCCGGTTTTTATCTCCGGTAAACCCTTTTGATTCCATAGCCATCGCCGTCCTTTCAGCTTTACGGATCGCTCCGGCAAGGAGAGGAACTGCATACCTCTTAAGCTCAGCCATTTTTTCCGAGAGTTTTCGGGCTTTGGGTACTCCCCTGATCCGGTGGGCGCTTCGGATAATCTCAAATTCTTCTTTCATTAATGGCAGGAACCGATACCCTGCCATGATTCCATATGCAAGCTTTGGAGAGAGCCGGCATTGCTGCATTAAACTGAGCAGAAACTCTGTCGGCTTTGTGGTTAAAATGAAAAGAAGAGACAGAGAGGTAAAGCTTAAAACTCTCATTCCAAGGGAGAGGGCACGCAGAAAGCCCTCCTCAGTCAATGTGAATATCCCCCATGACCAAAGGATGGTTTCTCCTTCAATCGTTTTAGAAAAAATCAGAGCTGACCAAATATATATTGCAGCCATAAAGATAAATGGCGAGAAAAGCAGTATCCATCTTTTGAATGAAACTCTTCCAAAAATAAAGGTGGCTGCTGCAGTCATCACTAAGGTAAGAAAAGGTGTAACCGGATCAAAGAAAACCGATAGAATTAATACACAGACTATGACAGTGAATGCTTTAACGCTTGGGTTAAATTCATGTAAGAACAAGCTTTTTCCCCCCTGCAATGGACCCGATATCGTCCCTGAGTTTTTCTAGGTAAGGAACCTTTAGGGAAGCAATCTTCATAATCTCATCTTTCTTCCATAATGCATCAGGCAAACCATCGTAAATCTTCTCTCCTTCTGAAAGAACAATCACTTTGTCCGCATAGGAATGGAGGATTTCCATGTCATGCGTGATCATCACCACGGAACCTCCACTTTGGATCTTTGTTTCCAATAGCTTCATAAGCTCCCCGGACGTCCTGGCATCCTGCCCAAATGTTGGCTCATCAAGGAGGAGCAGGTCCTGGTCATTCACAAGCATCGATGCGACACTAAGCCG
Source organism: Cytobacillus firmus NBRC 15306 (assembly GCF_001591465.1). GTDB lineage: Bacteria > Bacillota > Bacilli > Bacillales > Cytobacillaceae > Cytobacillus > Cytobacillus firmus. The sequence continues at coordinate 11,840 of NZ_BCUY01000024.1, read as the reverse complement.
CCGCTTTTGCCCCTGGCTTAAGGAAAAAGGATGCAAGTCAGCACATTGGAGCAAGTCCACTTGAAGCAGAGCAGCCTGAACTGTTTTTTGAATATCGGCATCAGGTATTTGCTGTATTTTTAGACTGAAGGCTATTTCATCATATACAGAGTCTGCAATAAATTGATGCTCGGGATTTTGAAAAACGTAACCTAATTTCTGTCTTAACTCCTTCTCCTTCCATTGGGAAAGGGAGCTGTCATAAAAAAGTATATTGCCCTTTGAAGGAGTATATAGTCCAGCCAGCAGTCTGGAAAGCGTTGTTTTTCCTGATCCATTTGAACCTGCAATTGCCACAAATTCGCCTTTTTTTACAGAAAAACTAATATTTTTTAGCAAGTCCTTACCAGCTTTATTAAACGATAGATTCTCTGCTGTTAGGATAATCTGCTCTTCATGAGCTTGGTGTTTTTTCTTCCGGTTGTCTAAAATCTGAAGTGCACAGATTGGATTTGCGAATCCGGCGATTAATTCCCGATCAGACAACGGGAGCTTTTCCCCTTTGTAAATACCTTCTTTTTTTCCTAATAGGCCGGCTCTAACCGCGCTTGGCAGCCAGATGCCCTCATGCAGAAGTTCTTCTGCATATTGATTAAAGCATTCTGCGGTGCTTCCATTAAATAAAATTTCACCTTCCTTGTTTAGGACCACGCACCGGTCGGTCAAATCAATCCAATCATCCAGCTTATGCTCAATTATTAATAGGGAAAATGTCTGGTTCTCTTTAAGCTCTTTGATTATTCGTGTAAGTTCATAGCTAGAAGCCGGGTCCAGATTTGCTGTCGGTTCGTCCAAAATCAGGATATCCGGTTTTAATGATAAAACACATGCCAGTGCAAGCTTTTGCTTTTGGCCCCCGGAAAGGGTGTGGATTAAGGAATGTTTATACGGCAAAAGATGAACAAGCTCCAATGCTTCATCAATCTTACTCTCTATTTCATCAGGAGGTGTTTTCATATTCTCAAGCCCAAATGCCAGCTCATCCTCGACTGTGGTCATGCAAAATTGGCTTTCGGGGTCCTGAAACACAATGCCAATGTGCTGATTAATTTCGCCAGGGCCGAACTCCTCCAGCATCTTTCCCTTGAATGAAATGGTCCCGTCCAATTTGCCATCAACGGCCTCCGGATACAATTTATTTAAGCAGAAAGCAAGTGTGCTTTTTCCCGAGCCGCTTGGGCCCAGCAATAGAACTGCTTCCCCTGGATAAAGGCTGAATTGCACATCTTTTAAAATAGGTTTTTTCACATCTTCATACCTGAAGGAAAGCTGTTCAGTTTTTAATATGTGCCTATTATGCTGTAATTCCATTTTCCGGTTTTCCCCTTTTCAGCTCTTTTCCAATAGGAAAGCTGTTTAATGCCCCTGTTTTCGCAAGGCTTTCGCTTAGCCATTTGCCTAGCAATCCAGCTAATAAAGCACCGCTGATCAGCCTCACAAAAAACATAGCCGTTACATAACCGGGTGAGAGGGCCGCATAGCCGGAAATGAAATAGCCCCAAATAAAACTAGTAACAGATGAGCCCATTCCGGCAGCAATTAAAACCCATGGCCGGTAATTATTCCATTTCGTGGCCGCAAAAACAGCTTCCGCTCCAATCCCCTGTATCATTCCTGACAGAATCAGGCGGGGACCAACTGCGTTGCCGACCATGACTTCAATGGCTGCAGCGATGGTTTCCGATAAAAAGGCTGCTCCGGGCTTTCTGATTATGTACGCTGCGATGATTGAAACAATAAACCAAATGCCAAAAATAAGATCATATCCAATTAAGCCGAACATTCCATATAGCACGTTGCCAAATTGCAGGAATACCAGATATACAACTGCAAACACGACAGCGAGTACAGACAGGACAATGACTTCTCGAAGCTTCCACTTTTCAAGCATATTACTCAGTCTCCTTTTTGGATGGACTGTTGGCAGACATATTCACTGTCATAACAATATGTGTAGAATCGCTTTTCTTACAGTTTTCAAAAGCATCCTCCAGTGTTTTAAAAACAGCGTGTGCATCTCCATCTAGTCTTGAAGCATAATGTACTCCTTTAGTAAAAGTTTCCCGATTCTTTGCGAGCTCGACCTGGTTCATAATGACGTTCATGTAATCAGGTATCCCCATCGGATAAAGGGCAAACTGGACAGCGACTTCCTGGCTGATTCCTGCTGCTGATTCTTCATTCGCCCGTTCCTCATTTTCAGCAAGATAAGCATCGCCCGCAGTATCACCGGGACATCCATTTGAAAAAGTCCCGTTAAACACTACATGGTCTCCATACTTAACTGTTTCAAGATAAATAGCTTTGACCACATCGAAAACATGAATGGACCTGCCTCGCACACAGGTGCTCACATCATCTGTTTCCATCCATACTTTGCTCGTGTCCACTTCTTTTAGAGCTGACAAAATAACTTCCGCAAACCTGTCAGTCATTGGGTAAATTGAAAACCTGCACCCTGTAATTTCACTTGTTCCGCATAAGAAATTTTCCTTCATTTTGCAATCCTCCTATTTAAATAAAAATAAAAATAAAAAACTGCATTCCCATAAGGAAATGCAGTTGAATGATATCAATACACTAGAAATGATAGCCGTTCACCTGCACTTCCCCACGCTGGTATTATCCAGATCGGGTGATAAGAGTCAGAACGGATTGTTCTTCTCAGCCAAAAAGCTCCCCTAGTGCAAAATAAGATATGCAGTTTTTATTGACTCCATCTTAATACGGAGCATCCAAATTGTAAATGACTAATTAATAATTCTTTAAATCAATTGATCTATGAAAACAGATAAACGCCTTCACTAACACAGATAAGCTATAAAAAACTTCTGCATTGTCCATGTCATGTTCTATTCCAGTCCTTCTCTTCATAAAAGTGTAATAGGACAATTTTACACCGAGAATAGGGGGCAAATTGGATGATATACAGAATGCTTGCTTTAAACATAGACGGAACACTTCTCCAATCAAATGGAAGACTTCATAAATCAACAAAAGAAGCGATTGAATATGTGCAGCAAAAGGGAATTTATGTAACACTAATCACGTCCAGAAGCTTTCCATCCGCGAAAAAAGTGGCTAAAGCATTGAAAATCAATTCTTTGCTGGTTACACACAGGGGGGCATATATTGCAGCTTCCCAGGAAAAGCCGATATTTGTAAAAAGGATTCAGGAAGATGAAACGTTTGAAATCGTGCGCCTGCTTGAAGGCTTTACCTGTCAAATCAGGCTGGTGCACGAAAAATATTCCCTTGCCAACAAAACGAAGCTCAATACCAATATGCTTGCTAAAACTGTTTTTACAACCGGCGATCCCATTTTTTATTCCCAGCAATTTGTGGATTCATTAAGTGACACCATTTTAGATGAGCCGGTCACACCGCCGAAAATTGAAGTGTATTTTGAAGATAAAGAAGACCTTGAGGATGCTAAGACAGCCATTTGGGGCATGTTTGAAAATGTAGAAGTCATTAAACTGAATGATCTGAGGATGGACATTGTTCCTTCCGGAGTTTCAAAGCTGAATGGGTTGCTCTATTTATGTGAACATCTTGGAATTTCAAGAAACCAAATGGTCGTCATAGGAGATTCTGAAGATGATCTGGAAATGATTGAAGCCGCCGGTCTAGGTGTGGCAATGGGCAATGCCCCGGCTGAAGTAAAAAAAGCAGCAGACTGGCTGACACGATCCAATGACCAGAGCGGCGTAAGCTACATGGTTAAAGAACATTTCCGCAAACAGCATCCAATCGATTTCCTGAAGAAAATGAATCTGCTAAAATAAAATGAATGAAAGAGAGTCCGGTCAGGCAGATCGGCTCTCATTTTATTTAGGGCATTGGATAAAGAGATAGATAGATCCAATAGGATTCACTTCCCTGATATTGACCTTGTTTCCCCATTTCTGTACACTAAAAGGAGTTTGTCAACATGAATAATAAAGACTCTGCAGCTGCCGTCAGTGTTATGAAACACCGGCAGATTTATTATATTTTCTAAAAAAGGTGATCGATTTGAACATTTCAATTTTAGGCATACAGGATGAACGGTTCCATCGGCCTCTTAGGCTGATCGGGAACCTCTTTTTTGAAGAATGTGAAGTGGTGCTGGGTGAGAATGCTGCAGCAGATTTGAGAATTTCTTTTCAGATTGAGCAAGGAGAACGCATTAAAGCCGCTGCAGAGCTTACTGATAAAGACAGCAGGAACCTTACAGCCAATTTTGAAAAGGAATACGTTCCGGCTGAGTCAGAAAAAGAGAATTTTAAACAAGTGAAGAATGCCGTATCACATGTATATCTGACTGTATTGCAGGAATGGACAGGCATAACCCAGAAGTGGGGAATTCTGACTGGGGTACGTCCCACAAAATTGCTTCACCGTGCCATACAGCATCAGACACCTCTCCATGAAGCCCATCAGCAGCTGAAGGAAGAGTATTTGATTACAGATGAAAAAATTCAGCTTATGCAGAATATTGTAGACCGGCAGCTTGCTGTTGTGCCGGATCTTTATGACTTGAAAAATGAGGTAAGCATATATATTGGCATTCCGTTCTGCCCGACAAAGTGCGCGTATTGTACTTTTCCTGCCTATGCGATTAATGGCAGGCAAGGTTCTGTTAACTCATTTCTTGGCGGCCTTCATTTTGAAATGCGCAAAATTGGTGATTGGCTGAAAGAGAATAATGTGAAAATTACTACTGTCTATTATGGCGGAGGGACTCCGACAAGCATTACGGCAGAAGAGATGGATATGCTTTATGAGGAAATGTATGACTCTTTTCCAGATGTAGAAAACATTCGGGAGGTCACTGTGGAAGCCGGCCGTCCGGATACAATCACACCTGAAAAGCTTGAAGTGCTGAAAAAATGGAATATTGACCGAATCAGCATCAATCCTCAGTCCTATATTCAGGAGACCCTGAAAGCGATTGGCCGCCACCATACAGTGGAAGAAACCGTGGATAAGTTCCATCTGGCCCGCAATATGGGAATGAATAACATCAATATGGATCTGATCATTGGGCTTCCTGGAGAAGGTGTGCGGGAATTTGCGCATACTCTGGATGAAACAGAGAAATTAATGCCGGAATCCCTGACTGTTCATACTTTATCCTTTAAACGAGCTTCGGAAATGACGAAGAACAAGCAAAAATATAAAGTTGCCGAACGTGAAGAAATTGAAAAAATGATGCATATGGCTGAGGATTGGACGAAAGCGCATAATTACCATCCTTATTATCTCTACCGCCAGAAAAATATTCTCGGCAATCTCGAAAATGTCGGCTATGCCCTTCCAAATCAGGAAAGCATTTATAACATCATGATTATGGAAGAACAGCAGACAATTATCGGGCTTGGATGCGGGGCTTCCAGTAAGTTCATTGATCCTCAGACAGGGAAAATCACTCATTTTGCAAACCCGAAGGATCCTAAATCGTATAATGACAGTTTTGAACATTATGCAGATGAGAAATTGAAAATATTAAGAGAGCTATTTAATAAACACGAATCCCTTGCTGAATAGGCGGGGATTTTTCTAGCGAAAATATTTTAGAAAATTAAGAAAAAATTTAAAGGAATTTCTGAAAATAAAGAGAATGAAATAGGTAAAAGATCATAGAACTCTATGATTCTAAATGTAAGCGTTTTCTAAAAAGGGGGAATTGTAATGATGATGCAGACACCTTTGACTATGACGCAAATGATCAAGCGGGCAGAAAAATATTTTCCAAAGAAAATGGTCGTTTCAAGAACGTCCGGCGGAATTCAGAGATTTACATATAAGGAGATTGCAGAACGGACCAGGAAGCTGGCAGAAAGCCTGCAAAAGCTGGGAGTGGATAGAGGAGATAAGGTCGGAACACTGGCATGGAACCATCATCGCCACCTGGAAGCTTATTTTGCCATACCATGCAGCGGAGCCGTTCTCCACACGATTAATATCCGTCTGTCACCTCAGCATATTACATATATTATTAATCATGCAGAAGATAAAGTGCTGCTGATCGATCCTGACATTGTACCGCTAATTGAGAAGGTTAAGGATGAATTGAAGACGGTCAAGGCGTTTATAATTATGACAGATGAAGAAGAATTGCCTGAGACTTCTCTTGCCCCGGTGTACCACTATGAAACCCTTATCAATGAAGCAAGCGGTGCCTATGAATATCCTGATGATCTGGATGAAAATTCAGCAGCGGGAATGTGCTATACATCAGCAACTACAGGCAGCCCTAAAGGTGTCGTCTATTCCCACAGGGGCATTGTCCTTCACAGTATGGCACTGGGAATGGCAGACAGTGCAGCGGTAAGCGAGAAAGATATCGCCCTTCCGGTAGTGCCGATGTTCCATGTAAATGCATGGGGGCTGCCGTTTGCAGCTGTCTGGTTTGGAACCACTCTTGTATTGCCGGGGCCGTATTTTACACCGAAACTTCTGGCAGAGTTTATTCAATCCGAGAAAGTAACCATAACAGCCGGAGTGCCGACAATCTGGCTCGGATTATTAAAAGAACTTGATGAAAATAAATATGACATGAGCTCACTCCGGTCGGTTCTGTGTGGAGGTTCGGCAGCGCCTAAAGGCATGATTAAAGCCTTCGAGCAAAAGCACAAAATTCCATTCATGCATGCCTACGGAATGACTGAAACAAGCCCGCTTGTTGTAATTTCGACTTTAAAAAGCTATCAGGAAGAGCTATCAGCCGAAGAGAAGCTGGACATAAAAGCCAAACAGGGCATTCTTGTACCCGGGCTGGAAATGAAGATTGCCGGCAAGGATGGCGAAGCAGCATGGGACGGAAAGGAAATGGGGGAACTCGCGATAAGAGGGCCATGGATTGCTTCTGAATATTATAAAGATGAGCGGACCAATGAGGCATTCCGTGATGGCTGGCTCTACACGGGAGATGTCGTAACTATTGATGAAGAAGGATTCATGAAAATCGTTGACCGGACAAAAGATTTAATTAAAAGCGGAGGGGAGTGGATTTCTTCCGTTGATATCGAAAATGCCTTAATGGCTCATGAATCGGTATTTGAGGCAGCGGTTGTTGCTGTCCCGCATGAGCAATGGCAGGAGAGGCCGGTGGCATGCGTTGTTCTGAAAGAGCCATTTAAAGGGAAGACCACAAAAGAAGAGCTTTATGAATTCCTGAAGCCGCAATTTGCAAAATGGTGGCTTCCGGATGAAATATTTTTCTTTGAGGAAATACCAAAAACCTCTGTAGGGAAATTCCTCAAAATGGCTTTAAGAAATCAGGTCCAAAAAGAATATACAGGTCATGCAAAGTAAATAAGGGCCAAGTACAGCATCCTTCGGTGGATGCTGTTTTTTAGTGCAGGTTTTGGAACGTTCAAAACTCACTTAATTTCTGCTATAGTTTGGATTTACAGCAAAAAACTTGAATAAATGACAAAATTAAAAATTTTTAGACAAAACACTTTTTAAATATAATAATACTCTTTATAATAAAAGGAGCACAAAAAGGAGGGGAAGGATTTGGCAACAGATTTTGTAACTGATACTGTCAGCGTACAGCTTGATGGGCGAGTAGCCACAGTTGAGATGAACAGGCCGGAATCACTGAATGCATTGAATGTGGAAATGATTAAGGGGCTCTTGGCTGCTATGAAGGATATAAGCCAAATGGATGAGGTGGATATCGTTGTATTAAAAGGAAAGGGCCGCGCATTTTCGTCAGGCGGGGATATTAAAACAATGCTTTTGGAAACAAATGAAAGCGATTTCCCGGATGTGATGGATTGCATCAGCGAGCTGGCTGTAACTCTTTATAGCATGCCGAAGCTGACCATAAGTGCTGTAACAGGGGCAGCGGCCGGTTTGGGTCTAAGCCTGGCCCTTGCCACTGATTATATATTGGCAGACAAGAACAGCAAGCTTGCCATGAATTTTATTGGAATCGGATTAATTCCTGACGGAGGGTCTCACTTCTTCCTGCAGCAGCGCATTGGCGAAGATAAAGCGAAGCATTTAATCTGGGAAGGAAAAGTGCTGACTGCTGATGAAGCTCTGCAAATGGGGCTGATTCACGAAATAGCAGGAGCTGATTTAAGTGCAGCAGTTGAAGCAAAATTGAACCAATGGCTGAACAGCCCGACAGAAGCAATGATTAAGACAAAGAAAATTCTTGCTGATAAAAATCGGCCGCTCCTTTTGAAGGTGCTTGAGCTTGAAAAGCTCGGCCAGCATAAAATGAGGCAAACGGTAGACCACAAAGAAGGAATCCAGGCCTTTATTGAGAAAAGAAAGCCTGTGTTTAAAGGGGAATAGGTTAGACAGAAGAAAAGCAAAGAGCTGAGCCCTTTGCTTTTTTACATCGTTGAACTCAGATAACTGTCTGGCTCCACAAGCAACGCTTCGACAGCATCATCAGAGCACGACTAAAAGCCTGAGCTTTTAGGAGGAGCGCCTGCCTCCTCGAGGTGTCGGGGGCGGGCAAGGCGCTTCCGCTTTTCTTCCTACCGATGAAACAGTATCAGCTTGCCCGCAGGAGAAGTGCAGCGGTGAGTTTTCTCATCCAGCCCTTTTTCCTTAAGGAGATTTTCCCCCACACTTTTAGCTTCGTCATCAGAAGCTGCCTGGAATGCTTCATCCAATATCTTTTCCCCGTCCTGTTCAAATGCAGTAAGTTTGTAAGTCTTCATAATGAGACTCCTCTCTTATTATAAAATTCAGATAGTTACTATTATTCTTGCATAATTTCTTAGAATGTGCAAAATTTATTCGGAAAAAATGCTTTAAATCAGGGAACTTTTTGCCTATTCTGTACGTATTGCTAAATAGGAAAAGGAGGAAATCGATATGGCTTTAGAGCTTAAACATGTAACAAAGCGTTTTGGTACGTTTACGGCAGTGGACGATTTGTCACTATCTATTCCCGAAAGTGAGATGTTTGGATTCCTGGGGGCGAATGGCGCCGGTAAAACGACTACCTTCCGAATGATACTGGGACTATTGGATCCCAGCGGAGGAAAGATTACGTGGAATGGAAATCCCATCGATTATTCAACCAGTCCGCTGATAGGCTACCTTCCTGAAGAAAGAGGCTTATATCCAAAGCTGAAGGTCAAGGATCAGGTTATCTATTTAGCTAAACTGAGAGGAATGGCAAAGCAGGACTGTTTAAAGGAATTAACTTATTGGCTTGAGCGATTCAAAGTTCCTGAATACGCCAATAAAAAAATTGAAGAGCTTTCAAAGGGAAACCAGCAGAAAATCCAGTTTATTACTGCCGTTATACATAAGCCAAAGCTTTTAATTTTGGATGAACCATTCAGCGGACTGGATCCGGTTAATGTAGAACTGCTGAAGGATGCTGTTATGGAGTTAAAGGATAACGGTACAACGATCGTTTTTTCCTCACATAGGATGGAGCATGTAGAAGAGCTTTGTGAGCATTTATGCATCATGCAAAAAGGACGGCCAGTTGTCCACGGGTCTTTAAAAGAAATTAAACGTTCCTTTGGCAGAAAAAATCTTATTATCCATGCAGATTATGATTTAAGCTTTTTGAAGGATACCAGGGGAGTGGTGAAAGCCAGACAGACAGCTGAGGGGATTCAGCTGCAGATTTCCGGTGAAGATGCCGCTGAAGCCATTTTCAGAGAGGTTGCAGAGAAGGGGTTTGTCCGTAAATTTGTTTTGGAAGAGCCATCTCTGAATGATATTTTTATAGAAAAGGCTGGTGCTTCCTATGAATAACTTTATGACGATTCTTCTTCATACTTATTTAAGCAAGCTGAAGACCAAGTCATTTATTGTTACGACTCTCATTACTGTGGTGATAGTTGCAGGGCTTGCCAACTTATCCGGTATTATTGATTATTTCGATAAGGATGATAAAGAACGAATTGCAGTAATCGATGAGACAGGTGTGCTGTTAGCTCCTCTTCAGGAACAAATGGATGCCCTAAATAACAATATATCTTTAATTGCCTACAAAGGGTCAGAGGCAGAAGGAGAAAATGCTGTTAAGGATGAAGAGTATAAAGGACTTTTACTGTTATCCTTTACTGAAGAAGAGCTGCCTGAAGCAGCCTATAAAGCAAGAAGCATAGCCGATTCAGCGATCCCATCCGAATTGCAGGGCGGGCTGCAGCAGCTGAAAACGCAAATGGCCGCCACTCAAATAAACCTTAGCCCGGAGCAATTAAGCAAACTATATGAGCCGGTGCCTTTTGATAAGACCGCTCTTGAAGAAAATGCTAAAACAGAAGAAGAACTGAATCAGGCAAGAGGGCTTGTTTATGTTCTGTTATTCATCATTTATTTTGCCGTCATCTTATACGCTAATATGATTGCCATGGAGGTAGCGACAGAAAAGTCTTCCCGTGTCATGGAAATTTTGATATCCAGTGTCTCACCAATCAAGCAGATGTTCGCAAAAATATTGGGAATCGGGCTGCTTAGCCTGACACAGATGGCACTCATACTATTAGTTGGTTTTTTTTCAGTCAAACAAAACCTTGATACGATGGAAGGCGGCTTTTTTGAATTCTTTGGTTTTGAAAACATTCCGGCTTCGACGATCGCTTATGCACTCATCTTTTTCATTCTTGGATATTTCCTTTACGCCACACTGGCGGCTTTTCTTGGTTCGCTGGTAAGCAGGATTGAAGATATCCAGCAGATGATTACTCCGATGACCATGATGGTTGTGGCAGGCTTTATGATTGCTATGTTTGGCTTAGGCCAGCCGGAAGCTTCCTTTGTAACTATCACGTCTTATATTCCATTCTTTACTCCGATGCTCATGTTCATGAGAGTGGGGATGCTGTCACTGCCGGTATGGGAGCCGATTATCGGGATCGTGATCCTTCTCGTTTCCATTATACTTCTGGCTGTCTTTGGAGCGAGAGTCTACAGGGGCGGAGTATTGATGTATGGTAAATCCAATTCGTTTAAAGATATTAAAAAAGCATTACAGCTTACTAAAAACGAATAATATGAAAAAAGCTCCGTCTTTAAGAAACGGAGCTTTTTCAATGAAATTCTTTATGCAAATAATGCCTTTAGTCCTTCGAATGCAAAATATGCCCCAAATCCAATCAGCGATAATCCTGAAAAAATTGATATGATGATGATCCCTTTGGAGGTCAGAAATCGGCGAAAACCTGTGGTCAATCCTGCGACAAATATATCCCATAGCATGAGTCCCAGAAAAATCATGGTACTGTATAAAAAGAGCTCTGTTTTTCCATAGGATGAGGCTGTTTTCGCAAGGACGGATCCGTAAATGCCCAGCCAGAACAGAATGGAAAGAGGACTGGATATGGACATAATAAATCCGGAGAAAAAGCATTTAAACAATGAATCCTGGCTGCGCACATAGCTTATGGAAATTTTATTGGCATTCACAATACTTTCAATCCCCGTATATAAAAGAATAAATCCTCCAAAAAGCCACAGAAAGATCTGTACGAAAGGGGTATCCAAAAAATGGACAAGCCCAAGGTATACAGCCAGCATATAAAACGCATCAGCAAACATCGAGCCCACTCCAACAATCCACGCATGCCAAAATCCATTTTTTATCCCTTTTTCAAGCCTGACGGCATTTACTGGTCCGATTGGAGCTGCCAGGGACAATCCGAGAAACACATAACTTAAATAAATTCCAATTCCCAATATACCGCTCCGCCCTTTAAATTTTCCCTGAAGCTCTATGCCAGTCCTCGGGGAAAGAGTCTTGTACATTTTTATGCACAAGCTTCCCGGTCTAAAACCAATTAAGAAAACTCAGGAAAGATATATCTTATATCAATTCGAAG
>NZ_BCUY01000023.1 GCF_001591465.1 Cytobacillus firmus NBRC 15306 | reverse complement strand
ATTGGCTTGTGACCTCGAGGGGGTAGGCGCTGGAGCTAGACAGTTATCAAAGTTCAAAAATTATATACTTTCTTATCTTTTAAAAAACCCGCCTTTTATAAAAAGACGGTTTTATGGCTATTTATAGGCAGCTGCCAGGTCAGTGCGCGGCGCTTCCTTCTTTTTCACTTCGTCGATTTTATTGACAAACATCTGGAAAACTTTTCGTTTTTCATCCAAATCACGTATGTATTCTTTCAATTCGTTATACTTCTCTTCAAAAGGCTTATGATACATTTCACGGATATTATCAATAATCTCTTCGTTCACAGTAGATTGGATAACCTGCTTTGTAATTCCGTATTTGTAGGAATAAACTTTCAGCTCTTTTTTAACATCCTCGTATTCATTATTAATCTGGTCCAAAACTTCAGAAATATCCTCTTTCCATTCTTCTAAAGACTTCGCTAAATAATCCTCCATAATGACCTCCCCTTTTGTTTACAGACAATAGTTTCCCTTATACAGGAGTATAACGCTGCTTGGTTACACCGATTTTGCTGGAACATTACATTGTGTTATCAATTAAAAGGAGGGGATATTGTCTGTTGAAGTAGGGGTGCTGAAATCAATTTAATATACTTCAATTTCCCTTAAAAAGAATATCCTTCCATAATTTTATCAGCAATCAGCTCATATCCCTTTCCATTCGGATGAAGAGAATCAGCGAAGTATTGTTTTTTATTTTTTCCCTTGAACAGTTCATTGGTGGAAATGTAGGTGATATGTTTATCCTCAGCTGCTTTTTTTCTGATGGATTTGTTCCAATGGTCAATATATTTTTCAATCCGGTCGCCGTCAGGATAAGGATTGTATAGTCCAATCAGGATAACAGGTGCTTCACTGTTGGCGGTTTCGAGTGTTTCCAGGATTCCATCCAGTTTATCTTCATATATGTCCTTAGCTTCAACAAGATTTTCGTGATGGAGCGGATACAAATCCCCGCCATTGCTTTTCAGCAAATCGTTCGTGCCAATATATACAATGAACATATCTGCATTTTTGATATCCTCTGCCACTTTCGGTTTGAGCATTTGCTGGAGAACATCAGAAGATTTATAGCCATACACTCCATGATTTGTTATGCGGTAATTCTTATCCTGATATGCCTTATCCAGTTTGCTCTGCAGCCTTCCAATATACCCCTCTTCTGTTTCATCTCCATATCCGTAGGTAAGTGAATCCCCAAAAGCAACAATCATCTGGCTGCTATCTGCCTTTTTTTCATCTCCGAGAAATGTAATGGAAAGATAGATGCCAAGCCCAAGCAGGGTAATGCCTGCTAAAAGGTAGATTTTATTTTTCATAGTGTATGTTCCTTTCTTGGTTGAGATAAGTGTTGGCTGCTGCAGACGCATGTTCTTTACCCCGCATCCCAGTTGTTTAATCTCATTTCCATAAAAAAGAAGCAGTACCAAAACGGTACTGCTTACTGTAATTAAGCGTTTGTCACGCCTTCTTTTTCTTCAATTTGCTGTTTCATTCTCTGGCGGTCTCTTTCCAAAATCGGTTTAAGATATTTACCTGTATAGGATTCCGGAACTTCAGCAATTTTTTCCGGTGTCCCTGATGCTAAGATAGTACCGCCCTTATCTCCGCCTTCAGGTCCAAGGTCAACGATATAGTCAGCTGCCTTGATGACATCAAGATTATGCTCAATAACCAGTACCGTGTCTCCATTTTCAACCAGACGCTGAAGGACCACGAGCAGTCGTGAGATATCATCAACATGAAGACCTGTTGTCGGTTCATCAAGAATATATAGGGAGCGGCCCGTTGAACGGCGGTGCAATTCGGAAGCAAGCTTGACACGCTGCGCTTCTCCGCCGGACAATGTTGTCGCAGGCTGCCCCAAAGTGATGTAGCCCAGGCCGACATCATAAATCGTCTGCAGCTTGCGGCGGATTTTAGGAATATTCTCGAAAAACTCCAATGCATCTTCCACTGTCATATCGAGAATCTCCGAAATATTCTTCCCTTTATATTTAACTTCAAGTGTTTCCCTGTTATAACGTTTGCCATGACAGACTTCACATGGCACATACACATCAGGCAGGAAGTGCATTTCAATCTTAATAATCCCGTCTCCGCGGCATGCTTCACATCTTCCGCCTTTTACATTGAAGCTGAAGCGCCCCTTTTTATAGCCCCGCACTTTTGCTTCATTGGTTGAAGCAAATACATCGCGAATATCATCAAACACTCCGGTATATGTTGCCGGGTTGGAACGAGGCGTCCGCCCGATTGGAGATTGGTCGATATCAATGACTTTATCAAGGTGATCAATGCCCTTAATTTCTTTATGCTCACCCGGCTTCGCTTTGGCTCTATGAAGCTTCTGGGCAAGCCCTTTATGAAGAATTTCATTGATTAATGTACTTTTCCCTGAACCGGATACACCCGTAACAGAAATAAAAGTGCCGAGCGGGAACTTAACATTCACATTTTTAAGATTGTTTTCTTTAGCCCCTTTAATTTCGATAAAGCGTCCGTCGTTCTTGCGGCGCTCAATTGGAAGCGGAATGAATTTCTTGCCTGACAGATATTGCCCTGTCAGGGAGTCTCGGTCGTCCATTACCTCCTGAGGCGTACCCGCTGAGACGATTTGTCCGCCATGAACCCCTGCTCCCGGGCCCACATCGATTAAATAGTCTGCTGCCATCATTGTATCTTCATCGTGTTCCACCACGATCAGGGTGTTGCCGATATCACGCATATTTTTCAGCGTATCAATCAAACGGTCATTATCACGCTGATGGAGACCAATGGAAGGCTCGTCCAGAATGTAGAGTACACCCGTCAGGCGCGAACCGATTTGTGTGGCCAGGCGAATACGCTGGGCTTCACCGCCGGATAAAGTTCCAGCTGCCCTGCTTAATGTCAGGTAATCAAGCCCGACATTGATAAGGAAACCCAGCCTTTCCTTAATCTCACGGAAAATAAGATTGGCAATCTTCATTTCTTTTTCGGACAGTGTCAGATTCTCAAAAAAGCTGAATGCTTCCTCAATCGAATATTCTGTTACATGGCCAATATGTTTTCCGGATACAAGCACAGCAAGTGTTTCCGGCTTCAGACGGTAGCCCTTGCAGGAAGGACATGGGTGCTGGGCCATGTATTTCTCCATTTGCTCACGGATATAATCAGAGCTTGTTTCTTTATAGCGGCGCTCCACATTGCGGATGACACCTTCAAAACGAATATAATTCTCCCTTACCTGGCCAAAGTCGTTTTCATATCGGAAATAGATGCTGTCCTTGGCGGATCCATATAAAATTTTATCAAGCAAGTGTTCAGGGATATCCTTAACCGGCATATCCATATCAATCCCATAATGATTGCAGACTGCCCCAAGCAGCTGAGGATAATATTGAGAGCTTGTCGGTTCCCATGGCGCAATGGCATTCTGCTTTAATGAAAGATCCTTATTGGGTATTACCAAATCAACATCTACCTCAAGCTTTGATCCCAATCCGTCACATTCCGTACAGGCACCAAAAGGACTATTAAAAGAGAACATTCTTGGCTCAAGTTCGCCAATTGAAAAGCCGCATTGAGGGCAGGCATGGTTCTCGCTGAAAAGCAGTTCTTCTTCCCCGATGACATCAACAAGCACCTTGCCATTACCAAGATTCAAAGCAGTTTCCAATGAATCTGCAAGCCTTGGCGCTACGCCTTCTTTTACGACAATCCGGTCGATTACTACTTCTATAGAATGCTTTTTGTTTTTTTCCAGCTCAATCTCATCACCGAGATCCATCATTTCTCCGTCGACACGGACACGGACAAATCCCTGCTTTTTGACATCCTCGAACACTTTTACATGTGTCCCTTTTCGGCCGGAAACAAGGGGAGCCATCACCTGGAGCTTTGTTCTCTCAGGGTATTCCATAATCCGGTCAACCATTTGCTCAATGGTCTGTGAGGAGATTTCGATATTGTGAATCGGACAGGTGGGACGCCCCACCCGTGCAAATAATAATCGCAGATAGTCATAAATTTCTGTCACTGTTCCCACTGTGGAACGAGGATTTCGGCTTGTCGTCTTTTGGTCAATCGAGATTGCCGGAGACAATCCTTCGATCGCATCCACGTCAGGCTTATCCATCTGACCGAGGAATTGCCTTGCGTAAGCGGATAATGATTCCACATAGCGGCGCTGCCCCTCTGCATAAATTGTATCAAAGGCCAAAGAGGACTTTCCTGAACCTGAAAGTCCGGTCAGGACGACAAGCTTATCTCTCGGAATGGTGACATCTATATTTTTCAGATTATGGGCTCTGGCACCCTTTACAATCAGTTTATCCATCGCCATTTTTACGTCATCCTTCCGCTTTCAGCTCTAATATTAAATCACGAAGCTCGGCAGCCCTTTCGAAATTGAGGGATTTGGCCGCTTCCTTCATTTCTTTTTCCATATCGCCGATCAGCTTCTCGCGCTCTTTTTTGTTCAGCTTGCCGAGCTTTGCTGACGGCTGGTATTCTTCCTGCTCTTCTGCCGCATGGGTTGCACGGATCGAATCGCGTATATCCTTCTGGATAGTCATTGGCGTGATGCCATGCTTTTCATTATACTCTTCCTGAATAGAGCGGCGGCGCTTTGTTTCACTGATGGCTTTTTCCATGCTGTCCGTAATCCGGTCTGCATACATAATGACATGGCCATTCGCATTACGCGCTGCACGTCCAATCGTCTGGATGAGTGAACGTTCTGAACGGAGGAAACCTTCTTTATCAGCGTCAAGTATGGTAACAAGAGATACTTCAGGAATATCAAGTCCCTCCCGCAGAAGGTTGATCCCGACCAGCACATCGTACTTGCCAAGACGAAGCTCCCGGATAATCTCAATCCGCTCAAGCGTTTTTATCTCTGAGTGCAAGTACTGCACTTTAATGCCGATTTCCTTTAAATAGTCCGTTAAATCCTCAGACATTTTCTTCGTTAAAGTGGTAACAAGCACACGTTCGTTTTTCTCAACGCGATCCTGGATTTCACCAATGAGGTCATCAATTTGACCTTCGATTGGACGGACATCAATAGTAGGATCAAGCAGACCGGTTGGGCGGATAATTTGCTCAATCATTTCCGGTGTATGCTCAAGCTCATAAGGACCGGGTGTTGCCGAAACAAAGACAGCCTGCTTCACATGCTTTTCGAATTCAGTGAACGTAAGAGGTCTGTTATCCATCGCTGAAGGCAAACGGAAACCATGATCCACAAGCACGGATTTTCTTGCCTGGTCACCATTGAACATGCCGCGGATTTGCGGCAGAGTTACGTGTGATTCATCAATCACAATCAGGAAGTCTTCCGGAAAGTAATCCAGAAGGGTATACGGTGTTGAACCAGGCGGCCTTAACGTAAGATGACGGGAATAATTTTCAATGCCGGAACAAAAACCCATCTCCCTCATCATTTCAAGGTCATAGCGGGTCCGCTGCTCGAGGCGCTGGGCTTCAAGAAGCTTATCGTTTTCTCTTAACTCAGCAAGGCGCACTTCCAGTTCTTTTTCAATGTTCTGGATGGCGATCCGCATTTTTTCTTCACGCGTTACGAAGTGGGATGCCGGGAAAATCGCAACATGCTCACGTTCACCCATTATTTCACCTGTAAGGGCATCCACTTCACGGATCCGGTCTATCTCATCTCCGAAAAATTCTACACGGATACAATGCTCATCCCGTGATGCCGGGAAAATCTCGACAACATCTCCGCGTACACGGAAGGTACCGCGCTGGAAGTCAATATCATTGCGCTCATACTGAATATCAACGAGCCTGTGAAGAAGCTGGTTCCTCTCAATCTCCATTCCGGTTCTGAGGGACAGCACCATTTCACGGTATTCTTCAGGTGAACCCAAGCCATATATGCAGGAGACACTGGCAATAATAATGACATCATTCCGCTCAAATAGGGAGGAAGTCGCCGAGTGGCGAAGCTTATCAATTTCATCATTGATGCTTGCATCTTTTTCAATAAAAGTATCTGTAGAAGGCACATACGCCTCAGGCTGATAGTAGTCATAATAGCTGACAAAATACTCAACCGCATTGTTTGGAAAAAAGTCCTTGAATTCACTGTATAGCTGGCCTGCGAGTGTTTTATTATGTGCAATAACAAGCGTTGGCTTGTTTACTTCTTTTATGACATTCGAAATCGTGAAGGTCTTACCCGTTCCTGTTGCACCCAGAAGTGTCTGGTGCTTCTTGCCGGAGTTGATTCCCTTCACAATTTCTTTTATTGCCCCCGGCTGGTCGCCCTGTGGGGAATATTTTGAGACTAATTCAAATTGATCCTTCACCTAAAAAGCCTCCCGTTCAAATTACTTTTATCTATATATTAATCACAAACCAGCATTGAAATAATTTAAGATCCGGGATGCACCGCTGATTTGTCAGTTTTTTACTCAAAACTCATATCATCATTCTACCACAAAGAGCCTAAAACAAACCAATAATATGCGAACGGATATTCGTTTTTTTGTTTTTCCTGAGCAATTATTGCTTGGGAAATATGCCGAATTATTGAGGGGATTGTCGAAGAAAGGTTAATCAAACGTTTGATTGATTGCCTTGAGTTCAATCAAACGTTTGATTGAACTCCATTTAAAGCTGATATTCCGTATGTCTAAATACAGCTTTTAACTCATTAATTAAAAAACCTGTCGATAGATTTGTTCGACAGGCTCTGCAAAATTTATTCCGCACTTGGCTTTATTTTCGGCTTCAATTTTTGGGCATACCAAAACCCGACAGTCAGTGAAAGTGCGTCTATAACAATTAAGGCAAATGAATTGGTGTAGCCTTTATATACTGAAGCAGCAATAAGTCCAACCGTCAAAACCAGCCCAATTACACGATTATAGCTGACTCTCGTAAAAAACAATACCAGCAGTCCAGGAAGCAGAAGAGCTGACAAGTATTTTAATGCCATCTAAAACACCTTCTTTTGGTTTTTCACAAAAATTCAAGGTTTCTACCATTAGAATAGCTTTTCACAGGAGGATGTACAAGTTTTTTCAGTGTTATTTCAAGCGTTCTTTCACATAATAAGATAAAAGAACTTCTTATGGAGGAATGCATCATGGCGAGAAGAAAAAGACGCCCGCTAGTCCCGGAATCAAGAGGAGCCTTGGACCAGCTGAAAAATCAGGTAATGGCAAACCAGGGATATCACGTTGACATAGAAAATCCTGACGCTGTAAAATATGAAATTGCTGAGGAGGCAGGTGTGCCTTTGAAGCAAGGCTATAATGGCCGGCTTACATCCAAACAGGCAGGAACAGTTGGCGGAAAGATTGGCGGCAGCATGTTGAAGGAACTTATCCGGATGGCACAGGAACGGATGAAGGAACAGTAGGTAAATGTGAACTTTGGGAAAAGAATGGGGAAATTGGGGAAACGAACACTTAAGTTGAGGAAAAGACTCAGCAAACCAGGGAAACAACTCCCCAACTTGATGAAAACACTCAAAAATATAAGGAAAAGCTATCCCGCAAAAGGATAGCTTTTATTTTTATTCAGCCGTTTTTCGCTCTAGAAATTCCTGTTTAATGGATTTAAGCAGTTCCGGTTCCGTTATCAGCTGGAAGGCAGTGAGTGCAAGCCCTTTTGCTCCAGTTATCAGTGCTTCGTCTCCTTTTGCAGAAGCTGCCGCTTCCCGGAATGGAACAGTATGGGCTACAAGATCGTCTGCACCAATTTTTATATAAGGGTGAATAGTTGGCACCACCTGGCTGATGTTGCCGGCATCAGTCGAGCCGATTCCATCTCTGTCCCCAGCCACGACTGTTTCTCCCAAATCTTCAATCACTTCTTTAAACACCTGGTCATATGTCTTGTTTAACAGCAGGTTGTCGACTTCATTTTGAAAAGCAATGACATTCAGCTTTGCTCCTGTTGCCAGGGCTGCGCCTTCAGCGACAGCTTTCACCTTTCGGGTAACTTCATTCAAACTCGTTCTGGTTGAAGCACGGATGAAGAATCTGGCTTTTGCATACTCAGGGATAATATTCGGAGCATCCCCGCCATGAGTAATAATTCCATGGATTCGCACATCATCCTTCAATTGCTGGCGAAGAGCATTTATACCGTTGAACAGCTGAATGACTGCATCCAGGGCATTGATTCCTTCCTCAGGTGAAGCTGCCGCATGGGCAGGCTTTCCGATATATTCGAAGTCAAGCGGATCCACGGCCAGTGATGAACTGGTCAGGCGGGTATGATTTGACGGATGAACCATCAGAGCGGCATCAATACCTTCAAGCAAGCCATGCTTCACAAAGCTTCCTTTGGCACTCCCATTTGGCCCGCCTTCTTCCGCCGGGGTTCCGAAGACTACTGCTTCTCCTCCGGTCTCATCAATGACCTTACTCAATGCAATGGCTGCTGCCACACTTGTCGTGCCTATGATATTGTGGCCGCATCCATGGCCCAGCCCGGGAAGGGCATCGTATTCTGCAAGGAATGCAATGGACGGCCCCGGTTTATCGGATTTTTTCCGGGCCAGAAAAGCTGTTTCATGCCCGGCTACTGCCCGTTCTACTTCAAACCCTTCCTTCTCAAGGATACCTGAAAGCAAGTCCGAGGCAAAAAACTCCTCATTTCCTATTTCCGGGTTTGCATGGATCTGGTGGCTTGCAGAAAGGTAAAGTTCCTTGTTATCATCAACATTTTTCTGAATTGCTTCTTTCAGTTCGGATAGTGCTTTTACAGGTGCCGTCATCATTGTTCCTCCTTTATAAATTAATTACCATCCAATATCACTTAATGGAATGAAAGTCGGGATCATGCTTCCGTCATATTCTTTCGTGATGAAATCAGCTACATCATCTTCCTGGTAAAGTTCCGCAATTCTCTTAAGCGTTTTGTTATCTTTGTCTTCTGTTCTGACAGCGATGATATTTACATACGGAGTGGCGGTTTCGCTTTCAATAAAAACTGAATCCTTAGTTGGGTTAAAGCCTGCATCTACAGCAATTCCGTTATTGATGACAGAAGCAGAGACATCCGGAAGGGCACGCGGCGTCTGCGCTGATACCATTTCTACAAATTCAAGGTTCTTCTTGTTTTCAACGATTTTATTCAAGTCCAGGTTTCCGTCATAGTCCTCGGATAATTTGATCAGGCCCGCTTCCTCCAGTAAAAGAAGGGCTCTTCCGCCATTTGAAGCATCATTTGGAATGGCAATTTTGCCGCCATCCGGAATGTCTTCTACAGATTTTACTTTTTCAGAATAAAGACCCATTGGTGCTAAAACAGTTGTCGCAATCGGTGAAAGATCCATATTATGCTCTTTAATAAAAGTGTCGAAATAAGCGACTGTCTGGAATGCATTTACATCAAGATCACCTTCTGCAAGAGCAACATTTGGCTGAACATAATCAGAGAATGTCACAACTTCAATTTCAATGCCTTCCTTTTCAGCCTTTTCTGCAATAAAGTCCCAGATGCGTGTATCTGATCCGCTGACACCTAATTTAACCTTCTTTGTTTCTTCTCCGCCAGTTGTGCTCGAGCATGCTGCAGTGAACACAGCCAATGTTAAAATAATGAATGCTAAGAATAGTTTTTTCATGATGTATTTCCTCCTAATTTATCTTCTTCTGATTTTTTTGGATAAGATATTTCCGAATGACTGCAGGCCTTGAACCATGACAACTAAGATCGCAACGGTAATCAGCATGACTGTTGTATCAAATCGCTGGTAGCCGTATGTAATGGCAAGGTCACCAAGGCCGCCGCCGCCGACTGCCCCAGCCATTGCTGATGCTCCGACCAGACCGATTGTCGCAATGGTAAAGCCTAATACCAGCGAACTGAGTGCTTCCGGAATCAGGAATTTAAGAATAATCTGCCCCGGTGTCGCTCCCATTGCTTCTGCAGCTTCAATGACTCCCGGATCAACCTCAAGCAATGAATTTTCTATTAATCTAGCAATGTAGGGTCCTGCATAAAAGACGAGCGGCACTACGGCTGCTGCAGTTCCAATCGATGTTCCGACAATCATCCTGGTGATTGGGATGATCGCTACCATTAAAATGATGAATGGGACTGATCTGAAAATATTAATAATGCTGTTTATGATGTTAAAAACAACGGTGTTTTCCAGCAGATGCCCTTTCCTTGTCACGACAAGCAAAATGCCAAGCGGCAGTCCGATAAGAGCTGAAAACAGCAATGAGAAAGCCACCATTTGGACCGTTTCGATTAAGGCTTCGATGATTTTTTCCTGGTTAACTAGCACGTGAAGTCACTTCCTTTATTGAAACTTTTTCCTGGCTGATGTACTGAATCGCCCTTCTGATTTCACTGTCCGGACCCTGGAATTCAACAATCAGGTTGCCAAAAGGTGTTCCCTGAAGTTCAGTAATATTTCCAAACAGGACATTGAAGTCGATATTAAACTTTTTGGCAACCTGCGAGAGCAGCGGCTGTCCGGCAGAGTTTCCGACAAAGTTGATTCTGAATACCTTTTGAAGCCCCTGCTGTTTTTTAATCACTTCCTTAATGGAGTCAGGTAATTGATCATTCATAACCGTGCTGACAAAGTTTTTCGCTGTTGGGGTTTTTGGTGAAGAAAAGACATTGAAGACGGTTCCCTCTTCAATAATTTTGCCTGCCTCGATGACAGCTACTCGATCACAGATCTCCCTGATGACAGACATTTCATGGGTAATGATTAGAATGGTAATGTTGTATTCTTTATTTATTTTTTTCAGCAGCTGCAGGATCGAGCTGGTGGTCTGCGGATCCAGTGCTGAAGTTGCTTCATCACATAATAGAATGGACGGCTGAGTTGCCAGCGCCCTGGCGATGCCGATCCGCTGCTTTTGCCCGCCTGACAGCTGATCCGGATAGCTGTTCGCCTTGTCGGCAAGCCCCACGAATTCTAATAGTTCATGGACACGCTTTTTTATTTCATCCTTAGGGACCTTAGCCAGTGTGAGCGGCATCGCCACATTGGCAAACACGGTTTTCGAGTTTAAAAGATTAAAATGCTGAAAGACCATCCCGATGTTTCTCTTCACTTCGCGAATTTCTCTTACAGATAAAGCCGTCAGATCATGCCCGCTGACAATGACCTTTCCTGAAGTCGGCTTCTCCAGCCAATTGACACAGCGGATCAAAGAACTCTTTCCCGCACCGCTGAAGCCGATCACACCGAAAATCTCACCCTTATTAATCTTTAAATCTATTCCATCCAGAGCAGCTACCTGCTGACCTCCGCTATTATAGACCTTCTTTAAATTCTGAAACTCTATCATGCAGCATCTCTCCTTTTGTGGTGACAGGTACCTATACCACTTTGGGGAACTGGTACAGGTGCCTGTCACCTTTTATTATCTATTATTCCTATGCGAAAACTGAGAATTATATCCTGAATTTTACCCCTTCCGTCAGAAGAGGTTTTGTTAAAGTCCTCTTCTTATCTTCCAGGCTTTTCGCCTGCTGGATTTGGCACAGTGCAGTCTGCCTGCTGCCGAAGCTTCATTGGGCCAGGTCCCTCTGCTTCTCTCGATAAGAATTATTCATATGTTTATGAATAGAATCTTGATGCATTATTTTTCGGATAAAAACAAAAACCCTCTTCTAAAGAAAGAAGAGGGCAACATTTATCAATGGTCCTCTTCTTATCTTTCAAGCAATGCTTGCTGGATTTGGCACGGTACACTTTTGTCCGCTGCCGAGGTGTCATAGGGCCAGTCCCTCAACCTCTCTGGATAAGAAGATTTTTATTATTTGGTTGTTTAATATGTTTATTACTTTACCACCATAAAGAAAAGGATGTCAATATAAAATTTTTAAATTTTTTTATAAAATTACCTTTCTGTTCCTTGGCACACTGTATTACCCAAAGTTTTTTGCTTGCGGCTCTACAAAAAAATGATAGTTAAATCCTATGTGTCTAAGACTCTAACTCATGTATAATAATGGAAAAGTGACATTTCCCCAAATAGGAGGGACAAAAATGATTATGACGGAAAATCCGAAAGATTTATTCGCGGACAAAGTCGAAGCGAGGAATCTGCAGCTGGCCATTCAGCATTCCAGCGATGTGATTGCAAGAGTGACAAAAGAAGGCATTGTTTTATATGTCTCCCCTTCCTGCTTGCTGATGCTGGGGTATTCACCGCAAGATTTTTACCGGAGCAGCCTTTGTACATACTGCCATCCAAATGACCGAAATCTTTTAAGAGAGGCATTGGCCGAGATTGAACAGCTTCCGCATAAACGCGAGACCTTTCGTTTCAGGCATAAGGAGGGGCATTATCTGTGGCTTGAAGCCAATTTTTCAGTCATTAATGACGAAAAAGAAATGATATGCATCATCCGGGATATGACACAGAGAATTATCATGGAAGAGGAAATCCTTGAAACACAGGAGAAGTACCGCTTTCTGGTGGAGTACTCCAAGGATACGATCGGAATGGTGACACAAAAGGGGATTTGGACCTATATCAATAATGAAGGAAAGAAACTCTTCGGGTTCACGAGCATCAAAGAGATGATCGGCACCTCCCTCCACGACTACACTCCTCCTTCAGAACATTCCACCCTCGATGATTTTCTGCAAACAAAGCTAAGCGTGAATTTTGAGCTTAATTTGATCCGGACTGACGGACAAATAAGAAAAGTCGAAGTCCAGCTGATCCCAACCACTTTTAAGAACAGAAAGGTCTACCAAATCATTATCAAAGATGTAACTGGACAAAAGAAGACTGAAGAAAAGCTGCATAATGCTGAAAAACTTTCCGTTGTCGGTCAGCTTGCGGCAGGCATTGCCCATGAAATCCGCAACCCGCTTACAGCCATAAAAGGCTTTACACAGCTATTATACGAAGAACATAAAGACAATTTCGCAGAGGTGATTCTAAATGAGCTGGAGCGGATTGAAGGCATCGTCAATGACCTGCTCGTTCTCGCCAAACCTCAAATAACCGAAATGGAAGAAACCTGCCTGACAAACGTAGTAAAAAGTGTAATCACTCTTTTAAACAGCCAGGCGGTTATGGAAAATATCCTGATCGAATTAACTCAGTCACCCGGCGAGTTCTTTGTAAAATGTGAAAAAGATAAAATTAAACAGGTGCTGATTAACATCATTAAGAACTCAATGGAAGCCATGCCAATGGGCGGCAAAATAAACGTCGATATCCGCAAGGAGGACCAATCTGTCATCATCACTGTTGAGGATGAAGGAATCGGCATACCGGAAGAACGCCTCGCCAAACTGGGAGAGCCGTTTTACAGCACAAAAGAAAAAGGAACCGGCCTTGGCATCATGATCTGCAAAAAAATCATTAAAAACCACGGCGGAAACCTATACATCCACAGCAGGGAAAATGAAGGCACAACGGTGCAGATTACTTTGCCGCTTGCCTGAATAAAAGAAGCCAGATGTATGAACTGGCTTCTTATTTCTGAAGGATAAACTCCTGTTCCTGCCTGTCATCCCCATTATGAACCCTTTCCTTGTAAAAAATCTCACCCTCTGACATCAGCAGCACAGTTGAACTCCTGGTTCCGTAGCCATCGCTTTTAATAAATAAAGGAGACAGAATCCGTTCCCACTCAAGTGAAACTCCTGTTTTCGGAAGCAAATCATCCGGGGCAGGGTCTGCATTCCGGAGAAGTGTGAACAGGTCTTCTGTTAAGTTCCCGGCTGGATTATCTATTATTTTAGTTAAGCCAGTCTTCCCCTTTTCCACCTTCGGCCATTCGGTATTCAGCACATGGTTGCTCACCCCGTAAACCCCCGGCTGAAGCTGCTCTATTCTATCCTCCACGTTTGAATAATAAAAGAGCTCGTCCAAATTTCCCGCCAGCAGATTGTAGCCGGGATAGATGCTGCGATGT
This sequence comes from Cytobacillus firmus NBRC 15306, assembly GCF_001591465.1. GTDB lineage: Bacteria > Bacillota > Bacilli > Bacillales > Cytobacillaceae > Cytobacillus > Cytobacillus firmus. The sequence goes on along the minus strand of NZ_BCUY01000023.1, from coordinate 37,412 downwards.
TCAGATGCCCAGTTCATAAAGTCAGCTGGCGAAGCGCTGCCCTTCAAAAACTCTGCCGTAAGATCCCCTCTTGACTTCTTTCCTTCTGTCACTTCATTCGGGTCGCGATAATTTGTCAGAGCTGCAAATCGTCCATTCTTAGTAACACCCATCCATGTCCCCATCTTCCTTAAATCCCGGCCAGCAAGAATGTGGGGGTGGTCCTCCCAAAAATGCGCGGGGGCAGTCGGACGCTCATAAAATTCGTCGCGATTGGCCGCCACTATCAGCTTGAATTTCGGATGGACTTTGTATGCGAATAGGATTAGACACATTGGGATCACTGCTTTCGTTTTTACAATTATTTTAACTTTATATAAGGAAAAATAATACCAATTAGAAAAAGCCCCTCTCTGCAAAGGAGCTTTCCCATCTTTACGTAACCCTCTCCTCGAGCCGGGCTGCTTTCCTCGCCCTTAAAAACCTTACTGTATTTAAAACAATCGTTTTGGTCACAGCATAGGTAGGAATCGCCAGGATCATGCCAAGAATTCCGGCAAGATTGCCTGCAACCAGCAATAGAATGATGATGGTGGCTGGATGTGTGTTTAAGGTTTTGCCGAGAATCAGCGGTGACAGCACGTTCCCTTCAACCTGCTGGGCAATCACGATGACCACGACAACCAGAAAAGCTTTTGTCGGTGAGTCAAAAAGAGCGACAATAACAGCAGGTGCACCGCCAAGAAACGGGCCGACATAAGGAATAATATTGGTGATGGCCACAATCAGTGCCATAACAAGCGCATAAGGCAGGTCGATGATTAAATAGCCGATAAATGAAAGTGTCCCCACGAATAATGCTACTGTAATCTGTCCCTGAATATAGGAAGAAAGTGTCTCCCCTGTTTCCTTAAGCGTTTTTACCCCTTCTTCTCTGTAAGAAGCAGGAAGAAACTTCGAAACAGCTGCAGGAAACTTATCTCCATCTTTAAACATGTAGAATAAGAGGAATGGCACCGTTACAATTGTAATCGCAATATTGGTGACCAGGCTGACAATGCCGGCTACCCCCTGTGTCAAGCGGCTTGGGAGAGTATTGGCATAATCCATAATGCGGGCTTCAATTTCTTGTATCGATATGTAGTCCTGTGCCAAAAACCACTTAAACTCTTCGGTGTTAGACATTGAATTTACAAAGTCTCTTGTCGTTTTCGCATATCCCGGAAGATCGTTGAACAATTCAGTTACCTGTCTGCTGATAAGCGGAGCAATGTTGCCAATGACGAGCATTACTAAACCAATTACCGCTGCATAGATGATTAAAATCGCTGCCGTTCTTGGCACCTTATAGCGCTGCAGCAACCTGACCAGCGGATTCAATAGGAAATACAGAAACCCCGATATAATGATTGGAAAAAATAGAGTAGATACAAAGATGCCGACCGGTTCAAACAGAAAAGAAATTTTTGTTGATACATAGATAATGGTTAAGATTATCAGTAATTGCAAAGTCCAGTACTGCAGTTTTTTCTTTGCCACAATGTCACCTTTTTCTTTGAATGGATTAACTAAAGGATATCATATTCGCGTTTTTACTCCTACGAAGATGCTACTTCTATTACGATTAGAAATTGAAAAGGTTTCGGAGAAAATTCATTCATAATTCCCAAAAACTATTCATACTAAATATAGATATATTTACTCATAAACATCTCGATTTTTTGTTTAACTCTACCCCGAAAGAGGTATAAAGAACTACGAACCACAAACTTCCCCCTTAAAAGCCAGGAGTGAACAGACTTATGAGTACAATAGACATTTTAAAGAAGGAACTCGGATTACTGACAGGCGAAATGAATCGCTGTAAGAATGCCAAGATAAAAAAACAGATTCTTAATGATATTCGCCTCATCCAGAGTGCAATCCAGAACTTACTCTAAGCTGCTCATAAATTAGTATCCACTGCTTTCCTTCCTCACCTGAAGAACAAAAAACCAGCATCCATTGGCTGAAATACTGGTTTAGAAGTTATTTTCAAGATTATACCGCTTCACTATCCCACTTCTTCTCATCCTGCACAAACAGCAGCCCCAGTTCATGATGGTCACCTTCATAAAGAGCACGCTGAACGAAACGAACCTGTCCGTTCACATCAAAGACCTCGAGCTTGCAGTAAGCCCCGTTCTTTTGCAGGGCTTCATAGAAGCCTTTCTCATCATGGATTTTTACGCCATTGACTTTTGTAATAACCTCTCCCACTCCAAGAGACATTTTATCAGCTGGTGAATCGGGAACTACTCCGAGTACCATGATTCCCTGATTGCGCTTGGAAAAGTAAAACGGCGCCTGATCCTCTGCCATTCTCTGGCGGAGCGAGATGAATTCACGCCCGATGATCGCAAGTGCCGCTGCACCCACAGCAGCAAGCGGATACCAGTAGCCTGCAGATGAAATCAGCAAAAGAAGTATGCCAAACACGCTGATTCTTTGTCCAAGCAGCGCTGTTGCCTCTTTAGGAAGCGTGCCTTGGATTCGCTGATGAAATCCGATCGAAAAAGGGACAAGAATGAGCGAATACGTTTCTCCTCCGATTGGTATCATTGGCCACCACTCTAACGGCAGCTGCAGGGCCTCTCCCGGAATCAGCAGAAACACTGGCACCATCCAGATTCTTTTTGACTCGTGAATGCCTATAGTTTGGCCCCGTTTACTTTTTACAAGTCTGGGAGATGTGCCTTTTCGGCCGTTTCTTATAATCAGGAAGCCTTCCGTGATTACAAGAAGGGCAAGGAGAACAGCGATGGACGGGAAGATGGAAGAATCAAGAGCTGCTTCCGATCGGGCGAATGACGGCAATGGCCATTGCTGTTCAAAAGCAAACATGGTGGCGAAAAAGGCAAAGCCCAGCGTATAAACAGGAGCCATCCATCTCACTTTCGCAGTAAAGCTCCACAGGAATGTAAGAGCGGCGGTAAACACAATCGTCTCCAATGGCAGGACAAGTCCCGCTCCCACCATCACCACGCTCACTGCAAGACCAGCCAGAATCCCCAGCGGAAGAAGCTGCCTCAGCTCGAAATAGGCATTTTCAGCGCGGACCGAAAAGTCCTTTCGCTCCCGCTTTACACGGGAAATACCTAAAAATGCTGCCACAAAAAACAGGTAATAAGATACCGGATTCAACAGCAGCTTTCCTGTTCCTTTAAAAAACTCAAAAATCCACTCCTCTATCAAACTTGCCACCAGCCTCTATTAATAAATTCTCATGAATTATGTAAACAACAGAAAACTCTATTACTCTATATTCTACCAAAAGCACCTTACAAAACCTATTACAATCTCGCTTTAAATAAAAAATAGCAGAAGGAAAATTCCTCCTGCTTAATTCGACAAAATTCGGGTGGTGCCTGTCACTATTTGGATATATATCTCAAAGCCATCTGCAGCTGCAAATCGTTCTGCTCTTTTTTCATTTCTTCGATGGCGGCCTGTTCGAGCGCTGCTGCGGTTTTCTTGTCTATCCGGCCGGTTGCTTCAATCTCTTTTTGCTGCTGAAAGACTTTCACTGCTTCTTCAGTGGAATCATTGAAATAGCCATCTGTCCTGCCAGGGGCATATCCGAGTCCGGCCAGAATTTCCTGTGCATTCTTCACCATTTCATTATTCATATCGATTGTCAAAGGCTTCTCCACCTGCAAAGGATGAGTCTGATAGATATCCGGCTGTTTCACCTCAAGGGTAGGCTTGATTCCTTTATTATGAATCCAGTTTCCGTCTGGCGTCAGCCATTTAAATAAAGTGAGCTTGATATTGCTGCCGTCACCCATCGGAACAGGCTGCTGAACAGTCCCTTTTCCAAATGATTTCTCACCGATAATGGCATAATCTTCCGCTTCCTTTAATGCGCCGGCCAGAATCTCTGATGCAGAGGCACTTCCTTTATCCACAAGAACGGCAATCGGATAGCTTTTTGGTTTTTCAAGTGTGGAGAAATACCTCATCTTCTCCCCATTCCGCTTCTCAATTTGCAAATAAGGTTTGTCAGCCGTAACCAATTCCTTCAGGATTTCCTGAACAGAGGTCAGGAGACCGCCGGGATTTCCGCGCACATCAATGACAAGCCCTTCGATCCCTTCCTGTTCCATTTCACTCAGCTGTTTCGCAAATTCTTTCGATGTATCTTCGGAAAAGGAGGTAATCTCCAGATACCCAACCTCTTTTCCTCTTTCCTTCTTGATTTCTGAGTAAACAGTAATTTGAGGTATTTCATCTCTTTTCACTTCCACCTTTAAAGGCTCCTTTAGTCCCTGGCGCGCAACTTCAAGCTTTACCTTTGTTCCTTTTTTACCGCGGATCTTCATGGTCGCTTTATATAAATCAAGACCCTTCACACTTTCCCCGTCCACTTTTAAGATTTCATCTTTTGGCTTCAGTCCCGCTTTTTCAGCCGGTGAGTCCTTAAAAGGCGCAACAATGATGATTTTTCCGTCCACCATGCTGACTTCCGCACCGATTCCTTCAAAAGAGGATTCCAATGTATCACTGAATTGTTTTGCCGTTTCTTCATCCATATAAACAGAGTATGGGTCTTCGAGGGTTGCAAGCATGCCCTGAATGGCTCCCTCCACGAGCTGTTTCTCCTCTACTTTTTCCACATAGCTATTCAAAATCAGCTGATAGGCCGTTTCCATCTTTTCAACCTTTTCTTGATCTAACTGTTTTCCGTTTTCCTTGGAATCTAGTAATTGATTTGGGGCCCCTGTCTGCGGAGCTTCCTTTGCCAGCCACTGCATGCCTGCATATGTACCGCCAGCCCCTGTCAGCAATGATCCCGTCATCAGCACGGCGATCCATTTTCTGCTCATCGTCATCTCCCTTTCCAGTTTGCTGCGCTTCCTGTATTTTTTCAGCGTCTGCGGCCTTCCCCGATTTTTAAATAAATAAAAACAACCCGCAAAGGGAGCGGGATGTCTTCGCATATTTCATCCTATGTTTGGTATGGACGAGTTATGAATTCTTTTACTTGAGACTATTTTAAAAACAAACGTCTTATAGGATTAAAGACCCTCTTTTCGGGTAAAAGAAAAGTGGAAGAAGCTATGCTCCTTCCACTTTCACTATTTTTATAGAGGTACAATACCTACAGGATTAATCGCATTTGATTTTGCTGCATCCCAAGAACCCCTGTGAAGTTCGAAGTGCAGATGCTGACCGTAAGATTGTCCAGTGTTACCCATTATGCCGATTTGCTGGCCTTTAGAAACAGTCTGGCCAGATCCGACAGAACGGCTTCTCATATGAGCGTATACTGTTGTATACGTTTGTCCGCCTACAGAATGGGCAATGAAAATGGCATTTCCGTAGCTGCTTGAATAGTAAGAACGGATGACAACACCATCTGCTGCTGCTACGATCGGTACTGTTCCGCCAGAGGCAATATCTACACCAAAGTGATTACCTAAAGAACGGTTACCAAAACCGGAAGAAAGTCTTCCTGATGCCGGTCTTGTCCAAGCACCGCTTGCTACGGAAGGTGCAGATACCTGCGGGCTGCTTGATGATCCGCTGTCAGATGAGGAGCTGCTTCCTGATGATGAGCTGCTTCCAGCTGATGAAGAGCTCTTCTTAGCCGCTTCTGCTGCAGCCTTTTGTCTTGCCAATTCAGCTTGTCTTGCTGCCTCAGCTTGTCTTGCTGCCTCAGCTTGTCTTTCCTGCTCAAGCTTGATCGCTTTTTGAAGTGCCGCTTCCTGGGCTGCAAGAATCTCATTTTCTTCTGCCAGTTCAAGCTTATGAGCATGCATTTCCTCTTCTTCATGCTTTAAGGATGCAAGCAGCTTATCTTTCTCTGCTTTTTGAGCGTTTAAGCTCTTTTTCATGCTTTCAAGCTCGGCACGCATTGTTTCTAAAGAGGCAAGCTCTTCTTTTACCTGATTCTGTTTTTTCTCAAGCTCGTCTTTATCTGCCTGATGCGCTTGTAAAATATCCTGGTCAGCTTCAACGATTGTTGCAACGGCTCCAACGCGTTCAACAAAGTCTCCAAAGCTTTGCGCTCCCATTAAAACATCAATATAGCTCACCATTCCGCCAGTTTCCTGGTAGTTGCGCGCACGGTCTTTTAATAGTTCATTACGCTTTTTGATGCGCTCTACTAATATTTCAATTTCAGCTTCAAGCTTTTCTATTTCCTTTTTAGTATCTGCAATTTCCTGATTCTTTTCTTCAATTTTTGCTAAAGCATCACTGATTGCTTTATCCAGACGCTCAATCTCACTTTGTACAGATTGCTGCTCGCCCTGGTTTTCGCTGATCTTTTTATCTGTATCGTTTAACTTCGACTCTACTCCGGAACGCTGCTGGTTAATTTTTTCCTTTTGGCTGTTTAGATCGTTTATTTTATTTGCTGCAGATGCCTTTTCAATAGGCATTCCAACTGTTATGCTGCCAAAACCCAAAACGGCAGCTAATGATAATGTGATGATGGATTTCTTCAATTTCCGATTTCTCCTTTCAATGAACACCATATGTACAGGTTAATCGTTCTATATTTCATCCAAGTCTGAAACATTTAGCTTTTCTGAATCGTCTAATATAATGAAGCTTGAAGGCGCCTGGACAGGTTCCCCCCACCGCAGGGCCTTCTAAGCTTGTTTATACTTTCAGGAACTTTCTGACTGACATTAAGCTTCCCCATACACCAATGAGGGCACCCATCAGGATAAGAAGCCCGGAAATCTGATAGACAAACGGACTGAACTCCAGCAGCTTGACAAAATGTCCTTCAAGCTTTGGCGCCAAATAATCATAGGCGTAATAGTATGCTGATGAAACAAGCGCAATAGGAATAATGGATCCAAGCAGCCCAAGCCATAAACCTTCAAGGAAGAATGGCCACCTGATGAACGAGTTGGTTGCTCCTACCAATCTCATAATCTCAATTTCTTTTCTTCGTGACATAATCGTAATCTTAATGGTATTGGAAATCAGGAACATGGCAGTGAATAATAAGCCGATAATCAGCACAAGGCCAACGTTTCGTCCGGCATTGATAAAGTTGAATAGTTTTTCAACCTGCCCCTGCCCATATTTTACTTTTGCCGCATATTCCATTTTTTCAATCTGCTTTGCAGCTTTCATTGTGTCTGCCGGGTTTTTCGTCTTTACGATAAATACATCGTTCAGCGGATTATCCTGTTCAAACAGTTTGAAGGCTTCGCCTTCTTCACCAAGGCTGTTTATTAAACTATCAAGCTCTTTTTCCTTAGTTGAATATTCAACTGTTTTGATTTCGGGTATTCCTTCGATTTTTTGCCTTAAAACTTCCTGATCCTGCTCATTTGCAGCAACATCGATGTGAACGCGGATTTCCACGTCCTCTTCAATGGTTGTAGCCACCTTGTTGAGATTCATCATAATGACGAAAAATACGCCAACTAAAATGAGGGTTACTGTGACCGCACTTGCAGAAGCAAATGTCATCCAGCCGTTTCGTCCGAGACTTTTAAAACTTTCGCGGAAGTGCCGGCCCAATGTTCTAGCTTTCATAGCCGTAATCACCTCTTTGCTCGTCACGCACAATTCTTCCGCCTTCAATGGCAATAACGCGGTGCTTAATCGTGTTAACAATTTCTTTATTATGAGTTGCCATGACCACAGTCGTTCCTCTCGTGTTGATTTCATCGAAGATGTTCATGATTTCCCATGAGGTATCCGGGTCAAGGTTTCCGGTAGGCTCGTCCGCTATCACGACCTTTGGAGAGTTTACAATTGATCTGGCGATGGAAACACGCTGCTGCTCTCCGCCTGACAGTTCGGTCGGAAGCATTCTTGCCTTATGTTTTAAACCTACAAGGTCCAAAGTTTCCATGACTTGTTTTTTAATATTCTTCGGATGCTCTTCGATAACCTCAAGAGCAAAAGCGACATTCTCATAAACAGTCAGTGTCTGGAGGAGCTTAAAGTCCTGGAAAACGACACCGATTTTACGGCGCATTAGCGGCACCTTTGTATTCTTCAATGTAGCCAGATTCACTCCGTCAATGGTTATCGTTCCGCTCGAAGGCTTTTCTTCCCGGTACATCATTTTGATAAAGGTGGATTTACCTGCCCCACTCGGCCCTACTACATAAACAAACTCACCTTGCTTAATATGAATATCTATCCCGCTGGCAGCTGTAACGCCATTGGGGTATCTCTTATATACGTCTTTCATTTCGATCATATATATCACCTAGCATCTAGTGTGTATTAAGAATTTAAATAACAGACGGCTTGTTTCGCTAAAAAACGACATCCTTTCGACATAGAGGATGACAAAATACTTGTAAATACTGCCTAATTAGCCATCTAAAATTCTCACACAACCCATTATAACATCATAAGTTGTCAAAATAACGGAAAAAATTATTACAGTTTCTTTTCAATCCCGATACTTTTGTTACTTTTTTCCTTAATTTCTTTAATATTCTAGTATATTATTCTCTTATTCGACTGATTTTTCCTTCTTTTTTCATATTGCAATTACTCGATATTTGTCATAAATTCTGTGAAGCTATCCTGGGCTTTGAGATTGGTTATTGCAACTTTTGTTCAATACTGGGAGTTTAACTTAGGTTTTGACGCAGCTTGTTTTCAATGTGGGTGTATAAGCGGTGTCTATATTAAGCGAAAAAAAATAAAAACGCCCTGGTAAACAGAACGTTTTCATTGATATTCTCTTATTTCTTACCTGCCAGCCAAGACGCTACAGCAGAAGCTTCTTCACCCTGAAGCAATCCTTTAGGCATTGCCCCTTTACCGTTTTCTATAATGTTTTCAATATCTTCCTGTGACAGTCTTGAACCCACTTTATCAAGGGCAGGTCCTACACCGCCTTCAAGATTTGCACCGTGGCAGCTTGAACACTTCTGTTCATAAAGCTTTTGTGCATCACCAGCGTCAGCTGTATCAGTTGTTGTTTCACCGCCGCCGTTTGTAGCAGTGTCCTTGTCTTCGGCAGCATCGTCTCCGCCGCCGCAGGCTGCAAGAACTAAAGATGTACCCATCAGTAGTGCTAATAGCTTCTTCTTCACCTATAATTCCCCCTCAGGAAAAAATACTAAGTACAGTTATATTATACCAACACTACGCTCGTTTGAAACCCTCGCCCAACACCTCTGAAGCATCCGTAACAATGATAAATGCAGTAGGATCAATGGTTTGAACCAGTTGTTTCAATTTTGTGAACTCTGTCTGATCCACTACACACATCAGGACCGGACGTTCATGGTCGGTATAACCACCGTATGCTGATAGTTTTGTCACACCGCGGTCAATTTTATTCAAAATTCCTTCACGAACTTCACTTTGATTTTCAGTAATGATTAAAGCCATCTTTGTCCGGCTGAAACCAAGCTGGATCAGATCAATTGTTTTACTTGTTACATATAAGGCAATTAAGGCATACAGCCCCTGCTCTATGTCAAAAATAATCGCAGCCGACAATACGATCAATCCATCGATTATCGCAACACAAGTGCCAAGGGACAAACCTGTATACTTGTTAATAATCTGTGCTGCAAGGTCTGTCCCTCCTGTTGATGCTTTACCCCTGAAAACAATTCCTAAACCAAGACCGACGCCAATTCCGCCAAACAGCGATGCGAGCAGCGGATCAGATGTCCATGGCTCATATTCCTTTGTCAGAAACACAACAAACGGCAGGAAAATTGTCCCGGCCAGAGTCTTGGCTCCAAATTGTTTTCCAAGCAGCAGCACACCAGCAATAAAAAGCGGTATATTAAATGCCCACTGGACATAAGCCGGCTCCCAGCCAACAACTGCATCAAGGATTGTACTGATCCCGCTTACCCCGCCTGATGCAATCCGGTTGGGAAGCAAAAACACATTAAATGCAACCGCCACAATACCTGACCCTATCAAAACGTATAGATACTCCAGCAATCTCTCCGCTTTTGTACTATAAGTATATCCTCTTCTATTTTTGCCCATTTCTTCTCCCTCCGGTGTCCCGATCTATGCACAAGCTGATATTCCATTTTTACCGTCAGTGAGTATAGCATGGAGTTTGAGGCCTGTAAATGCCATTGATCTGCCGTATTAAAGGACTATGGCCTGCCTTTTCATTATGTTGCGATAAAAGCGTACAATTTATCATGTGATTTTTATGTGTGAAATGTTTATGAACTTTTTGGAAGAATGCTCCCTGCTGCCTTCTCATCAGCATGAAATTCAGTGGCATGTGGTATAATGTCGAAAAGGAGGTGAGAAAATTGGAGAAGATTCTTAATGAAATTTTAAGTACACTGAAAGAACATTCCAAGAGGTTTGATGGTATTGATGAGAAGTTCGATTCAATTGATAAAAGATTCGACTCTATAGACCAGAAATTTGATTCGATTGATCAGAAATTTAATTCGATTGACCAGAGATTTGAATCGATAGATCAGAAATTTGATTCGATTGATAAAAAGTTCGATTTGATTGATCAGAGGTTTGATTCAATAGATAAGAGGTTTGATTCGATTGACCATGAAATCTCAGATGTTAAAAGCAGACTTGGAAATGTTGAGAACAGGCTTGGGAATGTTGAAAATAAAATTGAAGTACTGTCTGAACAGATTGAGAACAATGCGACCGAATTTAGAAGTCATTTTAAACATATTGAAACAAAGCTGGATCAGCATGAAGAAACCTTCCATATCTTTTCCGATACATTGATGGGTACTAAAATTGATATTGAACACCTAAGTAAAAAAAGCGGAGTCCACGAAACAGAAATCAACCAGCTCAAAAAGCGCATCCACTCCTAGAGCACTCCCCATTCACCGGCTAGCTCAGTTAAAATTCCATAGAAAAAATAAGCCTATGCCGGTAATATGCCAGCATAGGCTTTTTCGCATTTAATTCTCAGGCAAAATCAATTTTGAACGCAAGTATGCGTTAATAAACATATCCAGGTCACCGTCCATAACTCCCTGGACATTACCCGATTCTGTATTGGTACGGTGGTCTTTCACCATGGAATATGGGTGGAAAACATAGGAGCGGATCTGGCTTCCCCAGCCGATGTCTTTTTGCTCACCGCGGATTTCAGCCAATTCGGCTTCCTGCTCTTCGATTTTCTTTTGATAGAGTTTAGCTTGCAGCATTTTCATAGCACGTTCGCGGTTTTTGATCTGTGAACGCTCTGTCTGGCAGGTTACCACGACATTTGTCGGCAAGTGGGTGATACGGACAGCAGAGTCAGTTGTGTTGATATGCTGTCCGCCTGCGCCGCTTGCACGGTATGTGTCAATTTTGAGGTCTTCGGTACGGATATCGATTTCAATTTCATCATTGAATTCCGGCATCACTTCACAGGAAACGAATGAAGTATGGCGACGTCCTGATGAATCAAATGGAGAAATCCTGACAAGGCGGTGCACCCCTTTTTCCGCCTTCAAGTAGCCATAAGCATTATGTCCCTTGATGCTAAGCGTAACACTCTTGATCCCCGCCTCATCTCCCGGCAGGTAATCAAGGGTTTCCACCTTGAAGCCTTTCTTTTCAGCCCAGCGTGTGTACATGCGAAGCAGCATACTGCCCCAGTCCTGTGACTCGGTTCCGCCTGCACCTGGATGAAGTTCAAGAATGGCATTGTTTTTATCATATTCTTCGCTCAAAAGAAGCTGAAGCTCGAAATCGTTCAGGCGCTTCACTAAGTCCTTAAGCTCTTCCTCAAGCTCGGCCTGCAATTCTGCGTCGCTCTCTTCTTTTACGAGCTCATAAGTTAATTCCAGATTCTCAAACACTTCGTATAAATCGTGGAATTCAACAACCTGGTCTTTCAATGAGTTTGATTCGCTGATCACAATCTGTGCCGCCTGCTGGTCATCCCAGAATCCAGGCTGCAGCATGACATCATCAAGCTCAGCGATGCGTGCCTCTTTGTTTTCTAAGTCAAAGAGACCCCCTAAAGTCCGCTAAAATCTTAGCTGTTTTTTCAAGTTCATTGCGAATATCTGCTAATTCCATTTTGGTCACCTCGAAAATTATTATGTTATTTATCTGTAAAAGCAATCAGTTTAGATGTAGTCCGTTGATTTCCGCTGCGGGCACTTGCTTTCCGCGAGGAGGAACGGGAGCCTCCTCGGCATCGCCTGTGGGGTCTCCCGCTCCCTCTCCTCCCGCAGGAGTCAAGTGCCCTCCGCTCCAATCAACTCAGTATGTTAAACTTAGTTTCCTTCTTAAAAAGAATAGCTCTACTGAAACAGCTTTGTCAAAAAGGAGAAGCCGGCAAAGCTGTTGCCGGCTCGGGTGTTTTATTTCTCTGCACCACAGCAGTTTTTATACTTTTTACCGCTTCCGCAGATGCATGGGTCGTTGCGTCCAACGTCCATCTGCTTGACGACAGGTTTTTTCTTAACCTTTTCACCGTCTTCTTTCGGGTTGACGGCCTGGCCTTTGGCCACTTCCTGGCGCTCGAGGTTGTTGCGGATTTCGGCTTTCATGATGTATTTGGCCACATCTTCTTCGATGGAAGCGATCATGTTTTCAAACATCGCAAAGCCCTCTCCCTGGTACTCGCGGAGCGGATCTGTCTGGCCATACGCACGCAGATGGATTCCCTGGCGAAGCTGATCCATTGCGTCGATGTGATCCATCCACTTGGAGTCAACGGCACGAAGCACGATAACCTTTTCAAATTCACGCATCTGTTCAGGGCTGAGCATTTCTTCTTTTTCATCATAGCGTTCTTTCACCTTGGCAAAAATGGTTTCGACAATCTCATCCGTATCCTTGCCGCGGATGTCATTTATTGTAAGGTCGCCTTCATTAAGAAGGTTTCCATTTACATAGTCAATGATGCCCTGCAGGTTCCAGTTATCCTCATCTTCATGTCTCGGTGCATATCCTTCTACATTGCGCTTGATGCTGGTCATGATCATCTTTTCAACAATCTCTCTCAAGTTCTCAGACTCCAGAACTTCGTTTCGCTGACCGTAAAGAATCTCACGCTGCTGACGGAGAACATCGTCATAAGAAAGAAGCTGCTTACGTGCATCGAAGTTATTGCCCTCAACGCGTTTTTGTGCAGATTCAACGGCTCTTGAAACCATTTTACTCTGGATTGGCTGAGTGTCATCCATTCCAAGGCGTTCCATCATCGATTTCATGTTGTCAGAACCGAAACGGCGCATCAATTCATCTTCCATGGAAAGATAGAATTGCGTGACACCAGGGTCGCCCTGACGCCCGGAACGTCCGCGGAGCTGGTTATCGATACGTCTGCTTTCATGACGCTCTGTCCCAATAACGCAAAGTCCTCCAAGTTCCTTTACACCTTCGCCGAGCTTGATATCCGTACCGCGTCCTGCCATGTTTGTGGCAATCGTCACAGCACCCTGTTTACCGGCGTCCGCAATGATTTCCGCTTCACGGCCGTGGTTCTTCGCATTTAGGACGTTATGCGGAACACCTTTTTTGCTCAGGTATTTAGAGATGATTTCAGATGTTTCGATAGCCACTGTACCGACAAGCACAGGCTGTCCTTTTTTGTGGCGCTCGGCAATATCTTCCACGACCGCACGGAATTTGCCATCCATTGTGGCATAAATAAGATCGGCACGGTCATCACGGGCGATCGGACGGTTTGTCGGAATCACCACAACGTTCATATTATAGATATTGCGGAATTCCTCTTCTTCCGTTTTCGCCGTACCAGTCATACCGGCGAGCTTTTCGTACATACGGAAATAGTTCTGGAATGTAATAGTTGCAAGGGTCATGCTTTCGTTCTGGATTTCCAGGCCTTCCTTCGCTTCGATAGCCTGGTGAAGCCCATCGCTGTAGCGGCGGCCCTTCATCAGACGGCCGGTAAATTGGTCAACGATGACGATTTCATCATCCTGAACGACATAATCGACATCCAGGTGCATGCTGGAATGTGCTTTTAATGCCTGTGTAATATGGTGGTTAAGTGCAACATGCGAAATGTCGAAAAGGTTATCGATCCCAAAAGCCTTCTCTGCTTTGGTCATTCCTTCTTCAGTCAGCTGCACGCCTTTTGTTTTTTCATCATACGTGAAATCTTCGTCTTTTTTCAGGCGGCTGACAAACGCATTTGCCTGAATATAAAGCTGTGTGGACTTTTGGGCTGAGCCGGAAATAATCAGCGGTGTACGCGCTTCGTCAATAAGAATGGAGTCAACTTCATCGATTACGGCATAGTGAAGAGGACGCTGGACCTTCTGCTCTTTGTAAAGAACCATGTTATCGCGAAGGTAATCAAACCCTAGCTCATTGTTTGTGCTGTAGGTGATATCAGCCGCATAGGCAGCCTGCTTTTCTTCTTTGGAAAGTCCGTTTAAGTTAAGGCCAACAGTCAGGCCAAGGAATTCGTAAAGCTGACCCATTTCAGTGGCGTCACGGCTCGCAAGGTATTCGTTGACTGTAACAACGTGAACGCCTTTGCCAGTTAAGGCATTAAGGTAAACCGGCATAGTTGCAGTCAGGGTTTTACCTTCACCCGTTTTCATCTCGGAAATGTTGCCTTCATGAAGGGAAATCCCCCCCATTAACTGAACCGGATACGGATATAAGCCAAGAACGCGCTTCGCTCCTTCACGGACAACCGCAAAGGCTTCAGTCAGCAGATCATCAACAGTTTCGCCCTTTTGGTAGCGGGCTTTGAATTCTTCGGTTTTCTCGCGCAGCTGCTCGTCCGATAATTTTTCCATATCAGATGCAAGTGCATCAATTTGTTCTGCCATTTTGGTGAGGCGTTTTAATTCGCGTTTATTTTGATCAAACACTTTATTTAAAATCCCAAGCATTAAAAACGCTCCTTTATGTTGGATATGACAGCTCTTTATTCAGGGCTGTACATATCTGATTTCATAGTTAATATCATTGCACAGGCAGTAATAGATTCGCTGTTTCCCGGCAGAATCCTCCCGTGAAAATTCACATTATTTCTTATTAATATTACCACTTTGGGAGAGGGGTGACAACTTATGCCGCATGCGGGCTTAATCGAGGTCGTTAGTATGATGACAGGACGCTGGTTTCGGTTTGGACTCTGGGTGGCTTATTATCGGGGTTTGTGTCCGAAGCTGGACTGGGTTCTGACTCAGAATCGCTTTTTACCCAGGTTTGTGTCCGAAGTTGGCTTGGGTTCTGACTCAGCTTCGCTTTTTACCCAGAGTTGTGTCCAAAGCTCACTCCGGTTCCGACACAGACAACTTTCCCCATAAATAAAAACAGAGAGCAGCGATGCTCTCCAATTTACGAATTCGAGGATTCAATCAGTTCTATAATGGTTTTCTCAACTGCGTCGTAAATTTCGCCATAATAAGTGGAAACCCGGTTGGCATTGATGCCGTATAACTCTCCGAATTCTTTCTGAGTGAGATTTTCCTTTACAGGAGCTATCGTGCTTACAAGGTATCGAAGGCCGGCAACATAGTTATCAGGTTTTTTAACCTGTTTGCCGGTTTTCTCGAGGTACTCCATCCAAAGTGAAATTCCCATACCGATCAGCCATGGCTCTTCATCAGCTTTTATCATATCGTCCCGGAACATGTCGGCAACCTGTTCTGCACCATTGGTAGGCCAGTCGAAATTGTCCATATTTGGACCAGCTGATGATTTTGGCGTGTCATTCATAAGGTCAATTAGGAACTCAGCCATGTATTCTTCAGGATTCTCATATCCGGATTCTTTGAAGGAATACTGGATGTAATCCGCAAACTGTGCAGCGTTATCTCCCGGCAGGTCAAATATAGCAGGGAACGCAACATACTCTTCTCCATAAGGAAGCAGCATGGCAAAGGCAAAGCTCCCTTCACTAACTTCCATATCACCAAATAGGGAGACATTGTAAACCTTCCCCGTCAGACAATCCTCGATAACTGCTTTGTCTTCAGTCACTTCAATTAACTTTCCAGCAGCAGCTTTGCTGTCCTCCCACGACTTCAATATACTTTTTAAGCGAGGGCGCGCGACGGCTGGCAGCTTAGAATGAATGAACTCATCCATTACGGATTGCACATCATCCAGAGTTCCAAAAAGAACGTACCAGAAAGAGTGCACAAATTCATAGAACTCTTTTTCCTGCGGTTCAATGTCTTCAAGTATTTCCAGAAGATCTTTGAAATCCTCTTTCATGTCATCCGCAAAATGAGTAAGTGCAAAGATCCTTGCTTCCTTTTGAAGATCAAGAACTTCGTGATACAATACATCTTTAATCGAAACAGCATCCCTGCTGCCGCAGCATTTTTTATATTTTTTTCCGCTTCCGCATGGGCACGGTTCATTTCTGCTTACTTTTGACATTCTTTAAATCCTCTCAATCTCTTATAATGCTTTAAGCCACTTCTCTATTTCCTTTTTTGCATATGAGTGTTCAAATGCGTTCCATTCATCCCATAACTCTGTTTCATAAAGGGCATCTTTAAAGTGACGGAATGGCTTTTTATGACTCAAGGCCAGCCGGAAAACTTCAGCAGCTTTTTCACTATCCAGGCTTTCCGCAAATGATTCTCTCAATTTATAGGCTTCAAAGCTATCCATTTTAGGGACTGCCATATATCTCTCATCACTTTCCTCGTCATCCCAGTCAATACCTGGCTCCCCTGTAATGGCAGGGTCTTCATCAAGCACTACCTTTTTTTCAGCCAGGTCATAATAGAAAGCAAAAGAATGATCTCCTTCTAAATAAGCATCAATCAGCGCTTCCACATCGTGCATTCTACCACGCTCCTTCTGGTTAATCCACTGTTAATCAATAGTTTGGTCATTTTACCAAAAGATAAACTGCAAAGGACAAATAGATGACTGAATGATCAGGCACCTGTCATCTTCTTATATTCTTCAGCTGTTCCAGGAAAAAAGACCTCATCTTCTCCGTCATCTATTAATCTATCGCATTTTGGACAGGAAATGAAGGTATCATCAGTATGAAAACCGGTATAGCCATGAGTCATTTCTTGTAAATCCCATATGGTTTCCCAATCCATTTCAAAGGTATGGCTGCAGTGTTTGCAGTGAAATTCACATGTTCCGAAGTCTTCTTTTTTCATTTTTATTCTTTTTTGGCTTTCTTTTCCCATTTATTTCACCTCTATTACAGACAGCATTTTTTAAATTTTTTTCCGCTTCCGCATGGACAGGGATCATTTCGGCCAACTTTTAGCTCTGGAGATTTATTGAGGGGAATAAGCCCAGCATCCATTCTTTCCTGAATAACCCGCTGCTTTTCAACCTCTTTTTTTAACCTTCTCTTCAGTTCATCGCTTAGCGGATGATTAATGCCGTTTATTTTTACGTTTGCATAAAACGATTCCTTTAAATCAAGTATGCTGGAATCAAAGCCTGTTTTCAGCAGACTTTCCACTAGCGGAATACCCTTTACAGAAAGCTGCTGGCATAATGCGTCGGAGACAACCGTTTTAATGTCAGTTCTGTCGGTTTCATTAAAAAGCCTTAATAACGCCGCTTCTGCTTCAGAAGATTTAATTTTAGCCAAAATATCAATGGCAAAAAAACAGGCATTTTCATGGAGCGCAGCCTCTTCCACTGCTTTAACAACAGCCGGTGTTCCAATCTTGATAAGTGCTTTAGCAGCCTCCTCAACGGCCACGTTCTCTTTTTTCTTTAAAATCATGATTAGATCTGGAACTAATGAATCTAAACGCAATTCGCCCGCTAAAAATATCTTATAGATTCCATCATAGGGAATGAAAGAATGATCCTGAATAAAGCTTCTAAGATTGTTTACAGTCCCTTCTTCGGAAATTTCATTGCGAAGAAGAAGCTCCCTCAGCATTTGCTTTCCAAGCTTAAAAAGTGAACCATTAAAATAATTGCTTTCAAGCTGAACAATGACTGATTGCAGCTGTTGATGCAACTCCGGGGTCTCAGACTGCTTGATTTCCTCAAGTACTTTATAATAATTCTTATTTACGTAAGGCATCTTTTCTTTATACTTCAATTGAAGTTCAACCGGAGCATTTGCAGCCAGCCGCAAAAAATAAATAAGATGTTCATGTTCTATATCCAATCTGCTCATAATCTCCTGCATGCCCTTTTCATCAATAGGCATAAAATCGATATGAGGCAAAATGGAAGCCGGAAATAGGTCTGTCCGTCCTTTATCATAAGCATCCAAAGCAATTAAAAGCGTGTCCTCAGTTGCCAAATAACTATCCTTCAATATCGTGACAGCATATTGCTGTACAAATGGATCTTCACTTAAAAGCGCCGATTCAATTTTCTTCAAAAACTCCATTAAAATGTTCAACCTTTCTTTTAAATAATTCATCTGTTCTGTTCCCGTTGCTGATTTTTTCCTGTAACCCATCGCTGTGTAACCTTCCAGACGTTTTTCATACATATTTTTCAGGACGGGGACTTGCTTGTCAATATAATCATACACTCTTACCTCTTGCTTGTCCGAATGTATTCTGTGCAATCTGCCGGCGTACTGCTGAAGTGTTCCCTTCCAGGCAATGGGCATGGAAAAGAATAACGTATCCAGTCTTGGGTCATCAAACCCCTCACCAATAAATTTGCCAGTTGCAATCACCAAAGGCTCTTAAATGTCAGGGATGGCTGCCAGCCGCTCTAACTCCTGCTTTCTTGCTTTTTTCGACATTTTTCCTGAAAGAACTATAATATTTTTGGCAAATCCTTTGAATAGCCTACATCCCGCGGTAAAATAACATGCTCAGCATCCTCATGACAGCAGCTGATAAATTTCTAACCGCTAATCTGAACCCAAAGAAAAAACGAAGAGCTCCCTCTCCGTTTTCACAGCTTTTTCATATAAGCCAAAACATCCAAATCAATCTTCCCCGCTTCCTGCTCGCGGGCTTCGAAATTTTCGGTATGAATAAAGGCCGTTAATGCTTTCAATAGCTGATCATCACCCTGACCAGCCTTTAAATAACCGAGCCGAGTTAATTCCCGAACAAGTTCCTCTTTTATCTCACCTTCAATGGCTGCAATCCGTTCAGCCTTTGACGGCGCAAAGTAGAGCTGCTGCAGGTGATAAATCCGAATCAGCTCGCTAATCGGTTCTGGATGGTCATCGACCCGCAAGTCGATGTAGCGGTCGTTAAATCCTCCGTATCCCCCGGCTTCTTTCACTACAAGAAGGGCTGCAGATTGCTGGCCCCGGCTGTCACCGCCGGCTGCCTGGCCTGCATTCAGGGCGGCGAGCAGGCGCTCAGCCAGAGTGCCGTCTGTTGAGATAAACGTCTGGCCCATTGCCTCAACCGTTTTTTCATCCACCAGGATATTGCCCTGCGCAGCAAAGTGAGGCCCGGTCATGCCTCCAGCCCAATCATAGCAGCCTTCCCCTGTGAACGTTGCCGGGTTTCCCATGCTATCCAGCAATCCGACCTGGCGGAGCTCTTTTTCGGGATCATCTTTTGTAATGATTTCAAGTGCTTCCTCGGCAGTTTTCCCTTCTTCCATCAATTGCAATGCACGCGGTCCATATGAAGTATTGGCGTAGGACTGAGTCGCAACGGCTCCAATACCTGCTTTTGCAAAAGGCACTACTGCACCAACTCCGAGAAATTTCGATTGAACCGCAATTCCCCATTCTTTTTCCTTCTGATCGTATCCAATGATGGAAAATGTCATACAAAATCCTCCCCTATCCTAAAACAAGTCCTCCATATACGAGCGCTCCGGCGATAACATAAGCCGGATGAACTTTTAGCCTTTCCATTAAAAAGAAGCTAACCACTCCGATGAAAAGTGTCTGCCAGATGCCGGCACCTTCGTATGCTGAGAAAAAGAAGTCATACGTCATAATGCCAAGCAAAACCGCGATAACTGGCCGGATATAAGTGGTCATGCGCTTGACGCGCGGTGATTCCTTATACTTCATAAGAAGTCCGAGCAGCGCAATCATCAGAATCAGCGATGGAGCTACAGTGGCGAATACTCCCACGATGGCTCCGAGGATTCCTCCCTGTTCATATCCAATATAACCTGCCATTTTTGTGGCAATCGGGCCGGGCAGTGCATTGCCCATTGCCAGCATTTCACTGAATTCATTTGTTGTAAGCCAGCCATAATGGTCGACCACTTCATTCTCAACCAGCGGAATGGATGCCGGTCCCCCGCCGTATCCTAGAATCCCCGGAATGAAGAATGCCAAGAAGATCTGAACGTAAATCATGCGAGATTCCTCTCCTTTTTTGCTTCATTTTTATCCGCTTTATCTTTTTTCAGGAGAGCCGCTGTCAGCAAAACAAAAATGATAATCGCAGGATGAATATTAACGAATTCAAGAAGAACTAAGCTTACGGCCACAAAAAGGAGTGTCCAGCCCCAGCCCAGCGATGATTTCGATGACTTTTTAACAAAGTCCCAAGTGAGTGTTGCCAGCATCACGGCCACAACTGGAACGACTGCCTTTGTCATGCCTGCTACCCATGGCTGGTCTTTAAATGTATTTAATGCGGTAAGAAGAATAATCATAAGGACAATTGTTGGTACCATCGCTGCTGCAAGTGCAGTGACCATTCCAAGAAAGCCGCCAACACGATAGCCGATATAGCCGGCCATTTTAGTGGCTATCGGACCAGGAAGTGCGTTGCCCAGAGCCAGCACATCGCCGAATTCATCCGTATCCATCCATTTATATTTATCAACAACCTCTTTATGGACAAGCGGAATCGACGACGGGCCGCCGCCATAGCCGAGTATGCCTACTCTAAAAAAAGCCATAAAGATGTCAAGCTGCTTCATGATGCCTCCACCTCTTTTCGTTGTTTTCGGTACCAGGTACCTATACCACCACTAGACCAGTTGGGTAACACTGCCTCCGTGTCCGGAAAAAGCAGGTGGAGGAGCGGCTTTTGTCCGGTCCGCTCCCCATTACCTTTTATATGGTTATTTTACTCTTATATGCTTGCTGCTTCCTCACTTTTTATTACCAGGCGGCGATTGATCCGTCCGTTCGAGCTTCTGTTCCGCCCATGAGCACGCCTGTTTTCGGGTCACGCCAGATAATCTGGCCGCGCCCGAATCCGCCGGTATCAACGGTTACCTCGATTTGGTGGCCTTTGCGCACCAGGGCCTGGGCAATATGATTAGGGAAGTGCGGCTCCACCTGGACCTTTTTTCCTTCAATCCACTGCCATCTTGGCGCATCAAGGGCGGCCTGAGGATTCAAGTGGAAATCCACTGTATTCATGACCACCTGCATATGCCCCTGAGGCTGCATATAGCCGCCCATTACACCAAACGGTCCAACCGCTTCTCCGTCTTTTGTCAGAAAGCCAGGAATAATCGTATGATATGTTTTTTTGCCCGGCTTCAGTGCATTATGGTGCTCGGGATCTAGAGAAAAGTCATGTCCGCGATTCTGAAGGGTAATGCCCGTTCCCGGAACGACAAGCCCTGAGCCGAATCCCATATAGTTGCTTTGGATGAAGGAAACCATATTCCCTTCGCTGTCGGCTGCTGCCAGGTAAACAGTCCCCCCGCGCGGCGGCTGATATGGCTCAGGTGTTACGGCTTCCTCGCCAATCTCACTGCGGCGGGATTCACCGTACTCCTCTGAAAGCAGTTCTTCAACAGTCACTTTCATTTCAGCCGGATCTGTAATAAATGCCTTGCCGTCTGTAAAAGCTAACTTCATTGCTTCAATTTGTTTGTGATAGGTATCCGCCGTTTCTTTATCACTGAATTCAAAGCCTTTGGCAATGTTTAACCCTAAGAGAGCCACAAGCCCCTGGCCGTTCGGCGGGATTTCCCAAACATCATAGCCGCGATAGTTAACCTTAATAGGATCAACCCATTCCGCTTTATAATCTTCAAGGTCCTCTTTTGATAAAAAGGCATTGTATTTTTTTGAAAAAGCATCAATTTTATCAGCTGTCTCCCCGCGGTAAAAGCTTTCGCCGTCTGTTTCGCCAATGGCTCTTAAAGTGGCTGCGTGACCTTCAGAACGCCAGATCTCGCCAACTCCAGGGGCTCTGCCATCCGGAGCAAAAGTTTCAAACCAATGCTGGAATTCGTCGTCCGTAAGAATCTGTTTGAACTTTTTATACGCATACTGCCAGTACTTGCCGAGGATCGGTGTTAACGGATAGCCATTTTCAGCATAATCGATGGCGGGCTGGAGGACTTCTTTTAACGGAAGCCTGCCGAATCGCTTGGAAAGCTCAGCCCAAGCGGATGGAGCACCAGGCACCGTAACCGGCATCCAGCCGTGCGTTGGCATTTTATCAATGCCTCTTTCCTTTAAGGCTTCGATGGAAATGGATTTCGGGGCGGGACCGCTTGCATTCAGCCCATGCAGTTCCCCTTTCGTCCAGACGAGTGCAAATGCGTCGCCGCCGATTCCGTTTGAAGTCGGTTCAACGACAGTAAGAGCAGCGGCTGTTGCGATTGCTGCATCGATGGCATTTCCGCCTTTTTTCATGATCTCTAATCCAGCCTGTGCCGCCAGCGGCTGAGACGTTGCGACCATGCCGTTGTTTGCCATGACGGTCGTTCGCTGGGATGGGTATGGGTGGTTTTGGAAATCAAAATTCATGGAGTTCACCTCTGGAATTATTGGTTAGTTTTGATTATAGCAAATTATTAAACTATTAACGTTTTAATTTGATAAAAATTACGGATCTGGAAATATCTGCGATGAAAGGAGCCGTACCCATAGGGCTACAGCTCCTTTTTGTGATTGTTTTATTCAACCGTAACCTTTTCTAGCATGTACAATCCTGATGGATGCATCCAGAAGCCTTTAACATTGCTGCCGATGACGGCAAGGTCTTCATCATTGCGAAGGAATACGATTGGCGCTTCTTCCATCTCAATTTTTTGAGCTTCCGCATAGATTTCAAGACGTTTCTGATCATCTGTTTCCTGACGCCCCTGATCGATCAGCTCATCCACTTTCGGGTTGCTGTAGAAAGAACGGTTGCCAGGGTTTCCTCGCGCATCACTGTGGAACAGGAAGTACTGGTTGTAGTCCGCATCCCCGGTCATGTTGGACCATCCAAGGATAAACATATCGTGGTCGCCTTTTGCTGTCCCTTCAAGGTAAGCGCCCCACTCCACTACCTTTGTTTCCACTTCAATGCCAATGCCCTTTAATTGGGACTGAACAACTTCTGCCACGTCCATGCGTGCTTTATTATCATTTGTCCAGATCGTTGTTTTGAAGCCGTCCGGGTAACCGGCTTCAGCTAAAAGCTGCTTCGCTTTTTCAAGATCATATTTGTAGCCTTCAAGATCCGGGTTATGACCCCAGATAGCAGGTCCCATCGGAGCTGTTGCCACTGTACCAACATTGTTATAAACGCCTTTTACAATGGCTTCTGTATCAATTGCATAGCTGATAGCCTGGCGTACTTTTACATTATTGAATGGTTCTTTTTCTACGTTAAAGCCGATGTAGTCCACACCTAACGCGTCACTGCGCACAAGTTCCATGCTATTGCTGTTTTCAATGCGTTCTACCTCTGTTACTGGCACAGGCTCTGCGATATGCGCTTCCCCTGTTTCAACCATGGCAATACGGGTAGAATCTTCAGGAACTACTTTATATGTGACAGTTTCCATTGAAGGCTTGTCGCCCCAGTAATCTTCGAACGCAGTCAATTTGATTTCCTGTCCAGGCTTCCACTCGCCAAGCTTGTAAGGGCCAGTACCAACCGGGTTTTGACCGAGATTGTCTCCTGACTCAATGGCAGTCGGGCTTAGGATGCCTGCTGCATAGTGAGCAAGGTTAGCCAAAAGTGGGGCATATGGATATTCTGTAATCAATTGAACGGTGTGATCATCGACAACTTTTACCTCTTTAATCATTTCAAAAAGGTTTGAACGCGGTGAAGCTGTTTCTTCTGCCAGTACCCGTTCAATTGTTTTCTGTACAGCTTCTGCTGTAAAATCAGTGCCGTCATGGAATTTTACGCCTTCACGAAGCTTGAATTCCCATGTAAGATCGTCAAGCTGCTTCCATTCCGTAGCAAGAGCAGGCTGGATTTCCATATTTTCATCCTGCTGCACAAGACCTTCGTAAATTTTACCGTGATACACATTCGCAGATGGAATATCTGTGCCAAGATGCGGGTCCAATTTGGTCGCATCTGACAGGACAGCAATAACCAGATCTTTATTTGAAGCATTGGAATCACCGCTGGCAGATTCAAGGCTTCCTGGATCACTGCCGCCGGAGCAACCGGCTAATAATAAAATTAAAGCTATTAATCCCAGCCAAAAACTTCTTTTTTTCATCCTCTTTACCCCCTGTTTAATAGGATATCACTTGTAAATCCTTTGTTGATTTGGTGAAATTCACATGGCCATCGTTTGTAATGACAACCAGGTCTTCTATTCTGACTCCGCCAAACCCTGGAATATAAATCCCGGGCTCAACAGTGATGACCATCCCTTCCTGAAGAACAGTCTCATCTGTCGCCCTCATGGCAGGCTGTTCATGGATGGCCAGTCCCAGCGAATGTCCCAGACTGTGCCCGAAATTGTCGCCATACCCTGCTTCACGGATAATGCCGCGGCCGATTTCATCAAGTTCTCTGCACGTTTTTCCAGGTCCGATCGCCTTCAGGGATTCCTCCTGCGCCCGGCGGACGATATTATAGATCTCCACCTGCTTTTCAGACGGCTCTCCCACGACAACTGTCCTTGTAAAATCAGAGAAATAACCGTTTACGATGGCCCCATAATCCATTTTGACAAAATCCCCGACCTCAATCACCCGGTCAGTAGCCTGTCCATGCGGAAGACAGGAACGCGGCCCTGAAGCAATCACATGATTGGGCTTAATGCGTTCGGCCCCCTGTCTTTTCATGAAAATTTCAAGTTCGAGTCCGATATCCTTTTCGGTTATGCCTGGACGGATGAAATCCAAAATGTGTGTGAAAGCCTGATCGCAAATCTCGATCCCTTGCCGCATGTTTTCAATTTCTTTTTCATCTTTAATCATGCGGATTTCGTTTGTTGCTGATGTAACATCCACCAGCTCAGCTTCCGGAAGCCTTGTCTGGATTTCCAGATAAACAGATGCCGGAACATCTCCAAGCTCCAAGGCGAGTGTTCCTTTCTTATTAGAAGAAAAAGATTCACAAACCATTTCAATCAGGTTTTGCTGATGCTGGATTACCTCGTAATCTGGTGCCTGGTCTTTCGCCTGGTCCACATACCGGAAATCTGTAAATAGCTTCTGTGAGTCCTCTTCTATCAAAAGAGCACCGGCCGATCCCTTGTATCCGGAAAAATAGTATCTGTTTTCAGGTGAGTAAATAAAAACCCCTTTCCACCCATTTTCCGACATTTTCTTTCTAAGCTTCTCAGCTCTTTGTTTCATCCCTTCACCCCCTAATAATAGGTAAAAAATATGTAAATCCCTGCTGTTGCTGTGTGAATTTCAACCAGGACGGGCATTTGCACTGCATCCCAATTGAAAAGGTTGTGTTCATTATAGGAAAAATTTTTTGCCAATGTTTTCGTTTTTTTGTCATGTTTTTACGAATTTTTTACTTTATCTTAAAATTCAGACAAAATAGTTCATAATTTTGATAAATTAGTTCTCAACCAATAAGACACATGGGGAGGAACCTAAACATGAGCACAATTGCAAATCCTCAAGAAACAGCTAAAGCTCCTGTGCCTGTTTCCAAAAGGAAGGCCAAAGGAGCCGATCTGGCAAAAGCTCTTATCAGAAATAAAATGTCGCTGGTGGGCGGCAGCATTGTTTTTATCTACATTATTCTCGCTGTCCTTGCACCGCTTATCTCGCCTTATGATCCATACGAAATTGACCTTGTGAACAAACTGCAGCCTCCATCATCTGACCATATTATGGGAACTGATGATAAAGGCCGGGATATTTTCAGCCGTATTTTATACGGCTCACAGCTTTCCCTGGCAGTTGGCTTTGTATCAGTCTTCATCGGAGCATTATTCGGAATTGTCCTGGGGATTGTCTCCGGCTACTACGGAGGCTGGGTGGATACGATTATCATGCGTTTCATTGACGTGCTGCTTGCATTCCCAGGATTGCTGCTTGCGCTTGCCATTGTCAGCGCACTGGGGCCAAGCCTTATAAACGTAATGATCGCTGTCGGTGTTTTTTCGATCCCTACTTTTGCCCGTATTGTCCGCGGCTCGACTTTAAGCGTTAAGAAAATGGAATATATCGATGCAATCCGCGTTTTAGGGGCAAGCGACCTGAAGATTATTTTTGTTCATATCCTGCCGAATATTATGAGCCCGATCATCGTACAGGGGACATTGCGTCTGGCTACATCAATTTTATCAGTTGCCGGCCTTTCCTTCCTTGGAATGGGGGCACAGCCGCCAACTCCTGAATGGGGTGCGATGCTGAGCGATGGCCGTGATTTCCTGTTCACTGCGCCGCACATCGCGTTATTCCCGGGCATCGCCATTGCCCTGATCGTTCTGGGCTTTAACCTATTCGGAGACGGACTCCGTGATGCACTGGATCCGCGAATGAAAAACTAAGGAGGTTCTAATATGTTTATCTTTCTAATGCGCAGGCTCGTTCAAATCGTACCGGTTCTGCTGGGCGTTACCCTTATGGTTTTTCTCATCATGCAAATGGTTCCCGGTGATCCTGCTGTTCTAGTGGCAGGGGAAGGGGCAACGGATGAGCAGGTGGAAGCAATCCGCCATGACCTCGGATTAGATCAGCCTCTTGCCGTTCAATATCTGAGTTATGTTGGGGATGTTGTAAAAGGAGATTTCGGCGAATCCATACGGACAAGCCGTCCTGTTCTGGACGAAATCCTCGTCCGTTTGCCGATCACACTTGAATTGGCATTCTGGAGCATTGTCATTACGGTTGTTCTAGGTGTTCTAATCGGAATTATTGCAGCAACGAAGCAAAACAGTTTTACAGATGTTGGATTAATGATGGTTGCCCTTCTTGGTGTATCCCTGCCGAACTTCTGGCTCGGCCTGATGCTGATCATCTATTTTTCGGTCGGACTTCAATGGTTTCCGGTTGCCGGCTGGGGGACTTTCAGCCATATCATCCTTCCGGCCATTACACTCGGTACAGGCGGTGCAGCCATTGTGGCCAGGATGACTCGTGCAAGCATGCTGGAGGTTATCCGCCAGGATTATATCCGCACTGCCAAGGCAAAGGGTGTACGCCAGCGTCTGATCATTTATAAGCACGCGTTAAAAAATGCACTGATCCCGGTTATTACGGTAGTCGGCCTGCAGTTTGGCGCCCTTCTCGGCGGAACAGTTTTAACAGAATCCGTCTTTGCGATTAATGGAGTCGGACGCTTGATCATTGATGCCATCCGGATGCGTGACCTGCCGCTTGTGCAGGGATCGATTTTATTCGTATCGGTATTGTTTGTCATCGTCAACCTGCTTGTTGACCTGTCCTACCGATTCCTGAATAAACGTGTTGAACTGAACTAAAACCATTCCCGATTGAGAGGAGCAGAATGATGGGAACTGAACATAAAGAAACGATACTGGAAGTGAAAAACTTAAAAACTCATTTCTTCTCCGGCAAAAAAGTCATAAAAGCAGTCGACGGCGTAGACTTTGATGTAAAAAGAGGAGAAACGCTCGGCATTGTCGGAGAGTCAGGGAGCGGCAAAAGCATCACCTCTCTCTCCATCATGCGGCTGATTGCAGAGCCTCCGGGAAAGATCGTGGACGGTGAAATTAATTTTAAAGGGAAAAACCTGCTATCTGAAACAGAGGAAGGCATGCGGCAAATGCGCGGAAATAAGATTTCGATGATCTTCCAGGAACCGATGACTTCACTCAATCCTGTGTATTCTGTCGGTGAACAGATTGCGGAAGCTTTCCGGATTCATCAAAAGCTGCCGAAAAAAGAAGCCTGGCAGAGAGCGGTTGAAATGCTGCGTTTAGTCGGTATTCCTTCCCCTGAAAAAAGAGCCAAACAGGAGCCCCATGAATTAAGCGGCGGCATGCGCCAGCGTGTCATGATTGCGATGGCATTGGCGTGCAAGCCCGAGCTGCTGATTGCCGATGAGCCGACTACGGCTCTTGATGTAACGATTCAGGCACAGATATTAGATCTTTTAAAGAACCTGCAGGAGCAGCTTGGAACGGCTGTCATCATGATCACACATGATATGGGTGTAGTTTCAGAAACCTGTGACCGTGTCGCCGTTATGTATTGCGGAAAAATTGTCGAGCATACGGATGTAGATTCCCTTTTTGAAAATCCAAAGCACCCATACACACAGGGCTTGCTGAGAAGCATCCCGGCAGTGGACAGGGACGTGGAGGAACTGGAGGCTATCCCTGGCACGGTTCCAAGCCCGGACAACCTGCCTAAAGGATGCAGCTTTGCACCAAGATGCCCGTTTGCCACTGATTTGTGCAGAACGGAAGAACCGGATTTATTGATTGATAACGATGATAAAGTCCGCTGCTGGATGTACTCGGAAAGATGGAACGGACCGGCAGCAAAGGAGGTTGCAGCAGATGTCAGCCACGCTAACGCTAACTAAAGAAAAGGAAATCCTTCAAGTCAAGGACCTGCAGCAGTACTTCCCGATTAAAGGCGGCGTTTTCGGCCGCACCGTCAATCATGTTAAAGCGGTTGATGGCGTGAACTTTACGATTTATGAAGGGGAGACCGTCAGCATTGTCGGTGAATCCGGATGCGGAAAGTCGACGACAGGACGCGCGATTTTGCGCCTGGATGAGCCGACTGGCGGGGAAGTGATCTTTCAGGGAACGAATTTGCTGTCTAAATCAAAACGTGAGATGCGTTCGATCCGCAAAGACTTGCAGGTCATTTTCCAGGATCCGTTCGCATCTCTCAATCCAAGAAGGTCGATTGGACAGACGCTTGAGGAAGCAATGGGGATCCTGAATGTTGTTCCGAAAGCGAATCGGAGGCGCCGGGCAATAGAACTTTTAGAACAGGTCGGATTAAAGGAAGAGCATATTGACCGCTATCCGCACGAATTCAGCGGCGGTCAGCGCCAGAGGATCGGCATTGCCCGCGCATTGGCGGTAGAACCAAAGCTGATCATCTGTGATGAGGCCGTATCTGCGCTTGATGTTTCCGTTCAGGCTCAGGTGCTGAATTTATTAAAAAAATTGCAGAAGGAATATGGCTTAACCTATCTATTTATCTCCCATGACCTAGGGGTTGTGCGCCATATCTCTGACCGGATCATCGTTATGTACCTGGGAAAAGTAGTTGAAATTGCTGAGAAAAAGAGCTTATTCGACAACCCGCGCCATCCTTATACACAGGCGCTGCTGTCAGCCATTCCGGAGCCAAACCGGAAAAAGAAAAAAGAACGGATCATCCTGAAGGGTGATGTCCCGTCCCCTATTGATCCTCCCTCCGGCTGCCGGTTCCATACAAGATGTCCGCTGGCTACCGATTTGTGCAGACAGTCCGACCCGGAGCTTAAGAGTCTGGGAGAAGGGCACCAGGCTGCCTGCCATTATGCGGAGGCAATTTCTTAAATAACAGGAGTTCCAGCCACAGTGCTGATCTCATATGATGGAATAACCCCCTTTTGGGCGATGCCTTATGGCTTCGCTCTTTTTTTGCTTTACAAAGATTCTTTCATTCAACTAAAATTCCATTTCATTACGTTTCCCGAATTAACTTACTAACCAGTTATCTGACATGTTATACTATTAGAAATTCTTTTAAGGCAGTGAAGATCATGCTAATTACCTACGAGACCTTTTCATTGTTTGCGATTTTTTCGATATTCGTGCCGATGGCCGGTGCCATTATTTTAATGATGGTACTGGCGTTTGAAAAACAGATTGATAGTCTTTCCTTCGAAAAACAGCAGGTGGTTCTGGAAAATACGCTGCAGGAAAGCAAATATATGCAGCTCAACCAGCAGATTCACCCCCATTTTTTATTCAATACGATTAACCTGATGCTCGGTCTTGCCCGATTAAATCGCATAGATACGCTAATCAAGGCGATGGAAACCCTGTCCCTGTTTTTAAAATTCAAATACCAGATAAAAGAGCAGCTCATTTCATTAAAAAAGGAATGGGAGTACACAAAATATTATCTGAAAATCCAGGAGCTGCGGTTTCATAACCGCCTCACCATTACGGAGGACATTGACGAAGATGCTTTGAAGCACTATGTGCCCCCTTACCTTCTTCAGACGCTTGTGGAAAACTCGTTCAAGCACGGACTGGAGAAAAAGCCGGGGCCGCTTTCCCTCTCCATTAAAGCTGTCAGCCATAAAGACAGCATCACCTTATATGTGGAGGATAACGGCCTTGGCATCGGTGATTATTCATTTGAGGACATGCTAGCAAAAGGGCAGGGGCTTTCCAATGTCAAAAAGCGGCTTGATCTTCTTTTTCAAACCTCTGATTTAGACATATTTAAAAATGAACAAGACGGGGCAACTGTGAAAATAACACTTCCCAAGGTCGAATTGCAGGAGGAGGAGCAGGCATGAATGTGTTGTGCATAGATGATGAACCCATAGTAATTGAACAGCTTGAATATATTTTAAAGCCGGCGTTTCCTTTATGGAACTTTCACTTTGCTTATGACAGCAGCCAGGCTCTTGCCATCAGCAAGGAACATTACTTTCATCTGGCCTTCGTGGACATCGAGATGCCGGGAAAGTCGGGGCTTGAACTCGTCAGAGACCTAAAGGAGATCCAGCCCCATCTGCAGATTATCATTCTATCAGCCCACCAGGACTTTGACTTTGCCAAAAAGTCCATTCAGCTGGGGGTTTCCGAATACCTGACGAAACCTATTATTGAAGATGAATTAAAAGATACACTGAAAAAGTTCTCCACTCCTATTTTTCAAAAAGAATATTCTAAAATGGTAAATGAGGCTTTAAATCAAATTCATGAGTTCTATGAACAGCGGATAGGCCTTCAGGATATTGCGGCCAGGGTCCATGCAAGCCCAGCCTACTTAAGCCGCAGGTTCAGCGAGGAGGTCGGCACTTCCCTTATTGACTACCTGACCGTTTACAGGCTTGAAAAAGCTAAACATCTTCTGTCCACGACCCATTACAGCATTTCAGAGATTGCTGAAAAAACCGGCTTTAACAGCCTGCATTACTTCTCAAGCCAATTTAAGAAAAAAGAAAACATCACACCAAAGCAATACAGGGAGCAGCACTGATGAACACAAACCTATCCAAATCAGTTCAATATGGCTTCGGGCTGCTTAGCATTGCCATTATCTCAAGATGGACTTCAGGCAATGCCGTTTTTACAGCACCAGAAGCTTTTTTGCGTTACGGCTTTATCGGGACTGTCAGCTTTTCAGCAGCTGGTGCCCTTGCCTTTCTGGCCCTTATTCCAATAATTACACGGATACGGTCTTCAGAGGAATCTTCATCTTTTCTCGGAATCATGGCAAGCCGATTGTCCGAACCTGCTTTAAAGTGGATGAAACGGGTTCTTCTGCTGGCTATTTTTTTCGGGATGACGGTCATGGGATTTGCGGCAGGAATCCTCGTCTTCCCTTTGGGCACCCCGGTTCCTGCCGGAATGAGTTTGTTCTTTTTATTCGGGTTTCTGGCAGCAATCTTTTTCCGGTTAAAATGGTTTACCCGATTCAGCATGCTAAAAGTGGGCATTCTTTTTTTAATCATGATCATGATTCTTGTTCACGCATATATGCTGGAAGGAATTGAAGTCGTATATGACGGCATCCGCCTGTACCATCCGTATCTGCTTTATGTGGAATGGGATATACTCCCCTTGCTGCTGACTGCTTTTACCATCGCCATGCTCGGTCATCTGCTGCTGGATCTGAAGATGTGGAATATGCTTCTAAAAAGCAAAAGGGAAAAACTGCGGCTCGGCCTCAGCATGACTGGATTGATCTGGAGCACGATCCCCTTTTCATTTTCAATGATTGCTTTATCAGCTATTTACAAGGGCGGTTTTCAAAACTTTTACTCCGTCTTTGAAAAAATTTTCCTGAGATATGAGCATTTCACAATTACGATTCTGCTCATTTTTATTCTCATGGTTATCTTCTTTGAAACCTTTTTATCACAGATTCATTCGCTATATGTTCTGTATGACCGGAATGACCTCAAGCTGAATAAGCATATGTGGGGTATTCTGATCTTGTTTGTGGCGGCCATTCCAGGTTGGGCCTACCTATTCTCTATAACTTTGCTGGATTTATTCTTCATTTCAGGAGTCTTCTTTGCAGCTGCATTGCCGGTTATATTGCAGATTTTATGGAGCAGGAAGGAAAAAGGCATGCTGATGCCGGCAGCAGTGCTGATTGGGACATTGTCCGGTTGGACGCTTTTGTTTTTCAGCGAAGGACCGTATAGTATCCTTTTTGGGTTCGCTGCATCCCTGATTGTTTCGTTTATAGGTTGGGCTGCTGTAAGAAAAGAATATTGACAAAAAAGGAAGAATCCAATATGCTTTACCTATAAATTGAATAGTTTCTCCTAAAGGGGAGTAGCTTTTACAGCAGAGTCGTCATTACGGAGCACACGCTCTCGGCTTTGTTGGCAATTTCAACAATTGTTAGCAAGACCTTTACCAAATATGGTAGAGGTCTTTATTTATGGGCCTTTACCACCGCGGTAAAGGCCCTTTTTATATACGAGCCCGCACCGCAGAACGTTTGACTTTATAAAATGGAGGAATAGGTAGAAGGAAAATTGCTTGAAACTTTATCATGATCAGCACGTAAAGAAGGAAGCAGCAAAACTGTGGTGTGAGCGAGCAGCTCCCCCCTATATAAAATTAGAGGAGAGATCTTTGTTGATTTTACGAAAATACATGTCAATGCTTGGAATAGGCTCTGCGAAAATTGATCTGCAGCTGCCAAAGCTTCAATATTCACCTGGGGAAAATGTGAGCGGAATCTTCCTGATTGAAGGAGGAACCATTGAACAGCAGATTAAGCGGATTGAGTGTGACCTGGTCATGACATCGCCTGAGGATGAGAAGGAGGAAGTGATTGGGACAGCGACCATTCTATCCACCAAAGTCATTGAATCAGAAGAAACCAACAAAATGGACTTTAACTTCCAGCTGCCTGAAGACATTCCCTGCTCAGCGCCTGACCGGATTTTTCAATTTAAAACAAGGCTGATCTTTAACGAAGGCGTCAAAAGCGCCGACCTGGATAAAATCACGATTATTCGATAACCAATCCTAAGGAGGAAAAAACGAGTGTGACATATCCCCTCTTAACCTATAAATTATAAAAAGAGGAGAATCATACCTAATTGAACACGTTGCAAAAGTGGCTAATTCTATTTACTTTTTGAAGCATACTTGAAACAAGCTATCTATCAGCTTCCACACTTGAGGTGAAGAACCCGCCGCGCATTCAGGTGGCAGCTCCCATTCAGCGAATGAACTAGAAAAAGGTGAACTAAATAAATGAAGTTTCTCAAACGCATCAAATTTGTATTTAAATTTTGGAAGTTCCTTCCCTTTCTGAAGGATTATTTTCTCTCACGGGAGGTATCGGCCGGTAAAAAGCTCTTCCCTATTGCGGCCGGTCTCCTATATATCCTTCTGCCGCTCGACCTTATTCCAGACTTCCTGTCGATCTTCGGCTTTACGGATGATATTGTGATTACTTCGTTTGTCCTCCAGCAGATGGTGAAAATGGCTCCGGCGTCATTGAAAGAGAAATATAAGGTGCTGGAGGAATAATGCTTTTGAAGCCTGTGAATATGCAGGCTTTTTTATTTTGCCAACTTTTCATAGCAAGGTCTGACTTCAGACTTAAAACCTCCTTCTTTCTGCCGATATTAGGTAAGGCGAAATATTACAACATGGAGGTTTACCTTGAAAAATCTATTACCTTTCCTGCTGATGTTCAGCTTACTTCTGGCAGCATGCTCTGCCTCTGAACAAAGCACAAACCAGCATAAAGAATATAAAATTGGCATTCTCTTATCGGACACTGGACTTGGAGATGAGTCTTTTAACGACTCTGCCTTCCGGGGCCTGGAGAAAGCCCGTGATGAGCTGGGCATTCTGTTTGATTACAAAGAAGCGCCTGACGGGAATTTTGAAAAGCCGCTTGAAGAGCTGGTCAAAGATAATCATGACCTGATCATCGGACTGGGTTTCACAGCACAGGAAGCCCTTGAAAAAACGGCGGAGAAATATCCTGAAAAGCAATTTCTGCTGATAGATGCTGTTTCCGAGCTTGATAATGTGGTCTCACTAACGTTTAAGGAGCATGAAGGCAGCTTCCTTGTCGGAATGCTCGCTGCCATGACAAGCAAAACAGGCAAACTGGGTTTTATCGGCGGTGTTGATGTGCCTGTCATCCACCATTTTGAAAATGGATTTGTGCAAGGAGCTAAGCACTTCAATCCGAAAATAGAAGTATTAAGTGAATACGCCGGTAGCTTTGGAGATGCTGCTCTGGGCGAAAAAATTGCCGAGAAGCAAATTGCTGGTGGCGCCGACTTTATTTACCCTGCTGCCGGATTCACCGGTTTTGGCGCACTGAAAAAAGCAGAAGAAAAAGGTGTGCTTGCCGGCGGAGTCGATTCCGATCAGTATTTTGTTGCAGAAAAAGCCGTTGCCACATCGATGGTCAAAAACATCGATATTGCTGTTTTTAACCTGGCGAAGGAATTGACGGAAAACGGAAAAATCGAAGCTTCCTCCTATGAATGGGGACTGGCAGAAAACGGTGTCGGCCTTTCCGAAGTCCGGGTCATTTCCTTAACAGAGGAACAGAAAGCTGCATTGAAAAAAGCAACCGAAGACATAATCAATAGAAAAATCACAGTAAAAGCTGAGAAATAAAGGAGCTCCCAAGATGACATTACGCAACCGCCTAATTATTGTCACGCTGATCCCGCTCGTACTGTCGGTCAGCATGATAGGCTTCATCATTTACCAGACATTAAACATTCAAAGCTCCGCTAAAGATGATGTAGAACTTCTTCTGAAAGTAAAGGACCTGGAGCAAAGCCTGGTAGTGACAAGCCAATCACTTGCAAATTACACCTATAATTCCAGTGACGCCAACAAAGACCAGGCACTAACCATGATGAAAGAAGTTCAGGAAAACCTGGCTTCACTTTCTTCAGTCGCCGCCGTTCCAGAGCACAAAAAAATCATTGGAAGCATTGAAGGAAAATATGCAGAGCTATCGGAAGTTTCGACTGAAGCCTTCAACAATGGAAACAAAGCGGAAATCAAGCGCCAGAGCATACGGATTTCCGGCATTTTAAATGATATGCACCTGCTGAAAAAACGGACAAATCAATGGTATGAAGGGATTCTTCAGGAAACAAGCCAGAAAATCGCCTTTATCACGAATTCCTCCCTTATAGGAAGCCTGCTGCTTATTCTTTTATCAGCTGTATTCTCATGGATGGCTGCCAGAAAGATTACAAAGCCAATCAATGCGATTGTGGAAAAAGCAGAGAAAATATCGGAGGGTGATTTAACAGCCGATTTATCACAGCTCATCTTTAAAGAAAACAGCCGATATGAAGTGGATAAACTAACGGAAGCTTTTTCGAAAATGGTTGTAAACCTGAAAGGAACCGTGCAATCCATTGAAGAGGTCAGCCAGAATGTAAAAGAATTTGCCGGGGATGTGGCTTCCTATATGCACAGTTTAAATGAAAGCAGCAGCCAGGTGGCCGTTTCAACAGACGAATTGGCGAGAGGCAGTCAGGCCATCTCGGAAGATGTTCAGGCAACTGCCGAGTTAATGAGCGTGATGGGTGAGCAATTTTCAGCTGTACATCAGTCGAGTGCCGAGAGTGCTGTGCAAAGCACCCAGGCATTGGATTCTGTTCATCAAGGCAGAGTGTCCTTAGAAAAACAAATGAAACTTACGGACGAAATTTCCAGTTCGTCTAACCATATTAGAAGTTCAGTCAGTGAATTTGCCCAGTTCACCAAGGAAATTGAAGGGGCAGCTAACACAGTGAAAGATATTGCGGATCAAACAAATCTGCTGGCATTGAACGCAGCGATTGAAGCAGCCCGTGCCGGTGAAGCCGGTAAAGGATTTGCGGTTGTGGCAGAAGAAGTACGGAAGCTTGCCGATTCCTCTTCCAAAGCAACCGATCTGATTGCCTCAATGGTCAGCAACATCCAAAATGGCATTAGCAATATTTACAATGCCACCGAGCAGGGACATGCCCTTTCAAAGGAGCAATCCCAATCGATGAGCGAGACGGAACTCGTCTTTGAAACCATCTCTGAACATGTATCCGGCATTCATAGCCATTTGGAGAAATTAGTTGATGATATGAAGACCTCCAGTGATATGAGCCAGCAGGTCATTAGCGCTGTGGAAAACATATCGGCGGTAACTGAAGAAACCGCTGCCGGGACTGAGGAAATCTCTGCTTCTACGGAGGAGCAGCTTCGCGCGTTTGAGCAGGTTATGGTGAAAGTGGAGCAGCTAAAGGAAATGACTGGTGTGATGGAGAGGGAATTGGAGAAGTTTACGGTTTAGATGGGGGTTTTGGCAGTATCGTTTTAGTCGAAGATGTGAACGTTGCAAATAGGCCGGATAAACCTGCAAATAGAAAAGCGATTTTCGCAAATAGAGCTTGCTATCTGCAAATAGAACGGCAAATTTGCAAATAGCAGGCCCATTCCTGCAAATAGCGCCCCAATAGTGAACCCGCACCAAACGAAAACCCCGCCTCAGCAGCGGGGTTTTTCACGTTTTATTATTGCGCTTCAATCAGACCATAGCGGCCGTCTTTACGCTTGTACACGACATTGGTTAAATTAGACTCTGCATTCGTGAACACGTAGAAGCTGTGGCCCAGCATGTTCATTTGCAGGATCGCCTCTTCACTGTCCATCGGCTTCAGATCGAAGCTCTTTTGGCGGACAACTTCAAGATCGTTATCCTCCTCATCCAGTTCAGGTGCCTCTGCTTCATTTTCCAGCGCGGCAAACACAGCAGTCAGATTGCCCTTCTCGCGGAACTTGCGGTTCACTTTGGTTTTATGCTTGCGGATTTGACGCTCCAATTTATCGGTAATCAGATCAATCGCTGCATACATATCGTCATGATCTTCCTCTGCACGAAGAACCAGATTCGGCATCGGAATCGTTACTTCCACTTTAGAACGGTTATTGTTATACGTTTTTAAATTGACATGTACATTTGCATCAGGAGTTTCAGTAAAATACCTTTCTAACTTCGCAATTTTCTTCTCTACGTACTCTCTAATTGCTGGAGTTACCTCAATGTTTTCACCACGAATGTTGTAATTCATACGTGAACTCCTCCTTCTCATTATACAATGACAGCCTTTTCATTAGCGTTTACTGTGAAAATCACCAGTAATTCTGAAAAGGAAATGCCTAGTCTTAAAAGTATATTAAGACTATGTATTTATATTTCTATTTTACCCTTAAAAACTCCTGCTGAAACTGTGAAAAACTTTACGATTTTTTGTCGAAATTTTAGGTTTTTTTAATACAAACTT
>NZ_BCUY01000022.1 GCF_001591465.1 Cytobacillus firmus NBRC 15306 | reverse complement strand
TAAAAGTATTTCTTAAAAGTTACCTTTTAAGAAATACTTGGCTATAAGGATTATTAACTTTTTCTTTACGAACTTCTTGATAATTGCTCATTTGTCTTATTTTCAAAAAGAAAGCGAGTTATTTCTTCTTTCTCAATACCCAAGTCCTTTGCTTCGATAATAAGCTGGACCCAATCATTGTCTAATTGCTTAGATTGAACCTTAGTGTTCACCACTCTTTTCCCCCCAAAATACGATTCGTATTCCAGGCAATCCAGCCATCCTAGTATCCTTCAATACCTTAGACCTGTGACTTTGCGTCCTCATTTTTCAATGAGTTTGCCCTTTTCTGTGTCTTTACTATTATTTTCCTATAGGTGTATTCTACTATGTCCATATTGATAATTATGTCTTTTTTTGTCAATGTTATGAATTACTTTAATATTAAATTAGTTTATATCTCGACAATTTGTTACTGATTTTAACAAGTATCATTAAAATAATTTAATCGGGCAAAAATTAGTCTAAGGATTAATATTCATTTTGGAATAGTAAGAAAGACCAATCCTTTTTCTATAATTTCTGCTTATCTGTTTTACTCCACTATGTGGAATTAATGTCTTAAAAGCGTAAGAAACAAAAACTCTTTCCCTTGTCATAGCATCAAAAAACGGATTACCTGTTAAGTCCGAACCACAAATAGGACAAATCCACTTTCCAATTTCACTGCTGCTAAAAGAAGACTTTTTACAGTGATCACAAACCTTTTTATACATTAACCCCCACCTACCTTACTAAATAACATATTTATTCCCGATTAAGCTTCTTAATGCCATGCATTTACATTACTCCTTAGGAATAGTCTAGGACTAACTAACTGTTTTTGAACAATTCCAAATTCAGCCGTTTTTTCGTTTTAAAGAACGTTTTTCATTCTTTTTCTAAGAATACCTCGAGAATTCTCACTATTTTGTATTTTTTATTGAACGTTTTGTTCGTTATAATGAAAACATCTTTATATTTTATGATAAGGGAGTATTATGCCTATGATAGGTGTCCGGATTAAAAGCTTACGAATCAAAAAGGGATACTCAATTAATGAGCTTTCTGAAAAAGCGGAGGTATCCAAATCATATTTGAGCTATATTGAGAGAGGCATACAGGAGAACCCTTCACTGCAGGTTTTATCGAGAATCGCCAGGACATTGGATGCTAATCTTGAGGATCTGCTGGAAGAGAACAAAGATGAAATTACCGACTTGTCTAAGCTGGATGAGGAGTGGGTTTCCCTTGTTGAAGAAGCAATCAGGCAGGGAATCACGAAAGAGGATTTCGCTTATTATTTGGACTTTATTAAATTTAAGAAGATGAATGGAGGGAACGTATAATTGAAGGTTAGTGGCCGTTTGCTGATTGTAGCTGCCTCCTTCCTTATCTTAATCGGAGGCGGTTTAGTCCTGTTCTCTTTGCAGGAAATGTATTCTCAGGAGAAGAAAACTAAAGATTCCTTAATCCACGCACAAAAAATAATTCAAAACGAAAAGAACAAAGAAAGCAAAAATGTTCTCCAAACAGAACACCCAATAGATATTTCCTTCGATCAGGGTGAAGCCATTGGCATCTTAAAAATTCCCCGTTTGAAAGCTGAACTTCCAATAATAGAAGGAACCGATGAGGATGAGCTGGAAAAAGGGGTTGGCCATTACTCCACAACTGTATTTCCAGGACAGCCCGATCAGATTTTATTATCCGGGCATCGGGATACGGTCTTTCGCAGCCTCGGCGAACTTGAAATTGGTGATATTTTTCTAGTCAGCATGCCATATGGTGAGTTTACATATGAAATAACCGATTCGAAGATTGTGGATGCAGGCGATACCACTGTGATCCGCTCCACCGCTCCTCACGAAATTCTTACTGTTTCTACTTGCTACCCCTTCTCATTTGTGGGCAATGCACCCTCCCGGTATATCCTGAATGCCAAAAGAATACAAAATTAAGAGGCACATTCCACAGGAAAGTGCCCTTTTTACTGCATATAGACAAACACCCTTCCCCCATATAAGAACCTGTACATATCATCTAATATATGGGTTTCCAGAAGGGACGAATCCTAATGATTAACTTCTTAAGATTACTGCTATATTTAGGCATCATCATCACAGCTATCATGCTATCAGTATAAAAAGCCAGACTCTCTAAGCCTGGCTTTTCCCTTTACTTATGCAAACTAACAGCAATCCTAGAACCCACTTCCGCATTATGCTTCACCAATGCAATATTCGCTGTCAGGCTTCTGCCTTCTGTCAATTCCTTCACTTTTTCCAGAAGGAATGGAGTCACTTTTTTCCCTGAGATATTGTTTTCATTCGCTTCTTTTAAGGCTGTTTCAATCACCCCAGTAATAAACTCTTCTTCCAGTGCATCTTTTTCAGGAATCGGGTTGGCGATGACAACGCCGCCTTTTAGTCCCAGTGCCCATTTTGTGCGGATCATTTCGGCTGCTTCCTCCGCAGTATTCACTCTGTAATTTACATTAAAAGGACTTGTGCGTGTGTAAAAGGCAGGCAATACATCTGTTTCAAATCCTACGACCGGAACGCCATAGGTTTCTAAGTATTCAAGCGTCAAACCAATATCCAGGATGGATTTTGCGCCTGCACAGATAACGGCAACATTGGTCATTGCCAGCTCCTGAAGGTCAGCGGAGATGTCCATGGTGGTTTCCGCTTCCCGGTGAACGCCGCCAATTCCGCCTGTGACAAACACTTCAATGCCGGCAAGCTCTGCACAGATCATGGTGGCCGCTACCGTTGTGGCACCATTTTTCTTTTTCGCAATCAAATATGGGAGATCGCGGCGGCTTGTTTTTTCAACGTCCCTGCTTTGGGCCAGGAACTCCAGCTCCTCATCTGACAGACCAATTTTGATTTTCCCGTTTAAAATGGCAATGGTTGCTGGAACTGCACCGTTTTTGCGGATGATGTCCTCCACCTCTTTTGCTGTCTGGACATTTTGAGGGTATGGCATTCCATGTGAAATGATGGTGGATTCAAGGGCGACAACCGGTTTATTTGCTTTCTTTGCTTCTAACACTTCTTCTGAGTACTCTAGCCATTTTTCTAACATGATGTCACTTCTCCTTAGTCGAAATATTGTTTGAATGTTTCCTGCAGGCGTTTGTTGTTTAGGTTCGGATTAACGGTTTCAATGGATTGCAGGGCAAGCATCGAGCAGGACATGCCAATTTTGCAGGCATCCTCTGTGCTCAGTCCTTTTAAATGGGCAAAAATAATACCCGATACAAGCGAGTCCCCTGCACCTGTCACATCAGCTATTTTCACCTTTGGAGGCAGCTGCACACCTGCTTCACCTGTATTTGTGAAGTAAATCAGCCCTTTATCCCCCCGGCTGATAACCACTTTTTCCACTCCTTTATTGATCATTTCCTGTGCTGCTTTAAAGAAGTCTCCCTCCTTCCTGATTTCCATCCCAGTCAGGGCTTCTGCTTCATTTTTGTTGGCAATCAGCCAGGTAACACCCTGCAGATTTTTCGGCAGATTCTTTATTTTTGGTGCTGAAACAGGTGTGATGCATAGCGGGATACTCTCTTCGGAACACCTTGTGATGATTTGTTTTAAAACCCCCGGCGGAAAGTTGGTATCCAATATCACCATCTCAGATGATGCCAGGTACCCCCACTTTTTCTCGATGAACTCCATGGTAACGCTTTCATAAATGGACATGTCGGCTAAGGCCACAGCCATTTCCCCTTCCAGATCAAGCAATGCTGTATAGGTTCCGGTGGTGGATCCTGCCAGGGAATGTGAAGGTGTCACGTCAGCAAAGGCTCTCGTATATTCCAGAAGCCATTCGCCTTCCGGATCGCCTCCCACTACTGTCATCAGACCGACATCACAGCCCAGCCTGCCAAGGTTTTCGGCAATGTTCCGCGCCACTCCTCCGCAGGATTGGGAGCTCTCGGCGGGATTCGATGTTCCGAATTGGAGCTGTCCTGTCGTCTGGATTTTTCTGTCGACATTGGCCCCTCCCACACAAAGCACTGCTTTCTTTTGCGGCAGGACATAGGCTCTGCCAAGAATTTCTCCTTGCTTGGTCAGTGAAGAGATATAGCCGGCAACAGCGGACCTGGAGAGTCCCGTTTTTTCAGCCAGCTCGTTTTGGGCAATAAAGGGATCCTCTTTAATCAGCTGCAAAATTAATAATTCTTTATCGTTCATAATGGATCAGCCCTGTCTTTTTTTGACTTTTGTTTAAATTATAAACTTTTGTTTATTTATCTTACAAGTGTTATTTTTCCGAAAATTGTTTTAGTTATAAAAAAAGTCCCCCGCCATTAGCGGGAGAACTGTTTTTACGCAGCCTTATCGTCTTTTTTTATATCCTTTAAATAATATTTTTCCGAAGTAAAGAACTCGTTTTTCAGCTGTTTAACTTCTTTGCTTAGAAGGAGGACAGCCACGATGTTCGGTATCAAAATCATGGCAAGAGCCAGATCAAGGAATTGCCAGATCGTTTTCGCCGCTCCTACTGAACCAAGAACAATGGCAGCAATGTAAACGACTTTGATGGCTTTTCCGGCAAAAGAGCCAAATAGGAATTCTGCCATTTTGGATCCATAAAAGACGACGACAATGATCGTTGAAATGACAAAGAATACGAGTGATACAGCTACGAGAATACCTCCAAATGATCCAAAGTATTCCGTAAATGCCGCTGCTGTCAGAGCAGAAGGATCTTTCATTGCCCCTTCCCTTGTCCACACACCTGATGAAAGCACTACAAATGCAGTGGCTGTACACACAATCAGCGTATCCACAACAATGCCGACAATCGCCCAGAAGCCCTGGCGCACCGGGTGGTCAGTCGTGGCAGCCGAATGGGCAATCGGTGCCGTTCCAAGTCCTGCCTCATTGGAATATAATCCTCTTGCAAATCCCCAGCGAATGATTTCGCCAATTGCCGCACCGGCAAATCCGCCTATTGCTGACATTGGCTGAAACGCATAAGTGAAGATTAATTCCAACACTTCAGGAAGCTTGCCCAGATTCATAAATAAGACTACTAACGCCGCACCTACATAGATGAGTGCCATAAATGGAACGAAGATTTCAGTTACTTTGCCGATTCTCTGAATTCCGCCAAAAACGACTAAGGAAACCAGTAAGGCTACAGCGATGCCCGTATAAAGGCCATCAATCTTAAAAGTCTCGCCAACCGCAGACGCTACGGCATTTCCCTGAACCATGATGCTTGGGATTAATTCAATCATGAGCGCAAAGGCAAATATCACACCAAGCCACTTCATGTTAAGCCCTTTCGTCATGTAATACATAGGGCCGCCCACATATTCTCCATCTTCATTTTTCTCTCTGTACTTAATGGCCAATACACTTTCCGAGAACTTAATGGACATTCCTATTAGCGCAATGACCCACATCCAAAAGACTGCTCCAGGGCCGCCAAACATGATGGCTGCCGGTACACCTACAATATTCGCGGCTCCAATGGTGGAAGCCAGTGCTGAAGTGAGTGCCTGCAGCGGTGTAACGGTTCCTTTTCCCTTCGGCTTTTTAAAAACACTTCCGAATGTCTGTTTAAAAATATATACCGGATAACGGAACTGGAAGAAACCCAGCAAGAAGGTTAAATACAGCCCTGTTCCAGCTAATAATAGGATGATGGGATATCCCCACAGCCATCCTGAAATATCTCCTACGACTTCTAATAACTTATCCAAAAAAATTTCCCCCTTATTGTTATGCACAGTTGCCCTTGTTATTCCATTCCCTTTTATTTGCCAGTTAAACACTTAGTTAGCAAAAGAAATATGCGAGGTAGACAAATTCTTAAATTTCATATATAGTTAGCTAGGTAACTATTTTAAGCAGGTGAAAGCAATGCACCCTAATCAAAGTGAATTTTTTCATTCCATTAACCAATTTACACGCCATTTTTCTAAAGTACTTAATGAAAGTCTGGTGCCGCTTGGGTTATATGCGGCACAATGGACGATTATTTACCGTCTGAAAACCGGAGGACCAAGCACTCAAAAAGAGATTTCTACTTATCTGGGAGTTGAGGCTCCGACCATGACCAGGACATTGGCCCGTCTTGAGAAATCGGGCTGGATCGCCAGAACGGCAGGCAAGGACAAACGTGAAAAACTGATTTCACTGACTGATGCAGCCATCCTGGAATACCACAATTGGCTTGCCGCAGTAAGATCAAGCGAAAGCAATGTCCTGCAGAACATTACGGAAGAAGAAATCAGCACGATGATCAGACTTATGGCAAAAATGAGAGAAAATATGGTACCAGGCACCTAGACCAGTTCACGAAATTGGTATAGGTACCTGGTACCTTCATTGTTAGGAGGACAACATGAAGAAACAGCCATTATGGACGAAGGATTTTTTGAGTATTTCTGTTACGAGTTTTTTCTTGTTTATGGGGTTTTATGTGTTGCTGACTACGCTTCCCCTTTATATTTTGGATGATTTAAAAGGGGACGAAACAC
Organism: Cytobacillus firmus NBRC 15306; assembly: GCF_001591465.1. GTDB lineage: Bacteria > Bacillota > Bacilli > Bacillales > Cytobacillaceae > Cytobacillus > Cytobacillus firmus. The sequence goes on along the minus strand of NZ_BCUY01000022.1, from coordinate 44,839 downwards.
AGGTTGGCCTGATTATTTCGGTCTTTCTGATTGCTGCCGTGATCAGCCGGCCTTTTACAGGGAAATGGATTGACGAGGTTGGACGGCGGAAGATTCTGCTTGCTTCCCTGATTGTGTTTGCAGTCTCATCTCTTCTTTATTTTTGGGCTGACACTATGCCTGCACTTTTAGCTCTAAGATTCCTTCATGGTGCAGGTTTTGGCATGGCCACAACAGCGACTGGAGCGATTGTTGCTGAAATTGTGCCGGATGAACGGCGAGGCGAAGGGCTTGGCTATTATGCGATGTTCATGAATCTGGCTATGGTCATCGGCCCGTTTGCCGGTCTGACGATGGTCCAATACGCAAGCTTCACATGGATTTTTGCGTTATGTACGGTTTTATCATTTATTGCGATAGTGCTTGGCGCTTTTGTAAAAATACCGCAAACAGCAGAAAGCTCTGTGAAGCATCCGAGTTTTACACTTTCAAGCTTATTTGAAAAAAATGCCGTTCCTGTTGCGATTTCAGCTGGCATCCTTGCTTTCGCGTACTCAGGAATTCTATCCTTTATTTCCGTTTATGCGAAAGAGCTTGATTTGCTTGAAGCCGCGAGCTTCTTCTTCGTGGTATATGCAGCGTTCATCATTATGTCCCGCCCATTTACAGGCCGCTGGTTTGATACGTACGGAGAAAATAAAGTGATCTATCCAGCCATTATTCTGTTTGCGGCAGGATTGTTTTTGCTCAGCCAAGCCAACAGCACCATTGTGTTTCTGCTGTCAGGTGCAGTAATCGGACTGGGGTATGGCACAATTGTTCCGAGTCTTCAAACGGTTGCCATCAAGCAGGCCGATCCAGCGAAACGCGGGCTTGCTACCTCGACCTTTTTCACCCTCTTTGATACAGGGATCGGTTTAGGATCCTATGTTCTCGGAATACTTGCGGTCAAAACAGGCTTCGCTTCGCTATATTTTATGCTTGCCGGAGTCGCACTGTTTGGCCTACTTGTATACTACCTGCTTCATGGAAAAAAGACAGAACCAAGAACCATTCATTCAGAAGCAGATCTTCCATTATAAAGAGCCCCCAGCGGCTCTTTTTCTTTGTCAATCTTAATTTGTGTATATTTTCTGAAAATTGTTTGTCTTTTCTGTGAACATTGGCATATAATGTAATTAATATATTTTGGGAGGTTCGCTGATGACCATTGTTCATATTTTGAATTTTTCCATTCCAATCGCCTGTGTATTTCTATTTGGTGTAATGGTCGACCTCATGTGCAAACCGGACGGCACGGAACAGGAAGCAAATGAATGATCCCGGGAAAGCGGCTGTCTAACAGCCTTTTTTTATTTGTTACATAAAAAAGAAACCAGCCCGCTAAGGCTGATTCCCCGTTCTTGGCAATATTAAAATCTCTACCCGTCTGTTCTTCGCTCTGCCTTCTTTCGTATCATTTCCGGCAACCGGCTGGAATTCCCCAAAGCCTTTGGCACTGAACCATTTCGGGTCCAGCTGGTCATTCTTCAGGATGATTTTCATAAAGTTGACCGCCCGCATGACACTGAGCTCCCAATTGGACTCGAAGTTCGAATTGCTGATCGGGACATTGTCTGTATGGCCGCTGATGATGATATTTCTTGGCGGGTCCATGATGAGAAGCCCGGCTATTTCACCAGCCACTTTTAAATCCTGCTTTCGGACCTCCGCACTTCCTGAGCTGAATAGAACATTGTCTCTGATAGACACAAGCAGTCCTTCCGTGGTTAATGAGGTTTCCAGTTTGTCCGCCAGGTTTTGATTTTCAATAAAGGCATTGACTCTTTGCTGCAGCTCTGCCAGTTCTTCATGATCGGCAGCCTGCTTCAATTTTTCTTTTTCCAACTCATCCAGCGCTGCCATTTCCTCGAGATCCTTGCTTGGCTTTTCCGACACTGCATCAGTAGATTGCATTTGTCCTTCCGGCATTGGACTTGGGAATTCAAAGACGCCCGTTCCCCCTGAAAAGACATCATTGAATGCCTTTGATAGCTTCTGAAATTTCTGGGCATCCACTGAACTCATTGCGAAGAGGACAATGAACAGGGCAAGAAGCAGAGTTAATAAATCAGCATACGGCAAAAGCCAGGATTCGTCTACATGCTCCTCATGATGCTGCTTCTTTTTCCTCCTACTCATCCTTTGCCACGCTGCTTTCATCAAGGAATTTACGGCGTTCTCCTGCAGGAAGGTAGGAAGCAAGCTTTTGTTCTATTACTCGAGGAGCCTCCCCTTCTAAAATAGAAAGAATCCCTTCGATCATCATGCTTTTAATTTTTGCTTCCTGCTTGGACTTTCTCTTTAGCTTATTGGCAAACGGATGCCAGAACACATAACCGGTGAATATCCCCAGTAAAGTCGCTACGAATGCCGCACTTATGGCATGTCCCAGGCTGGCAGTGTCCGCCATATTTCCAAGTGCTGCAATCAATCCAATAACGGCTCCCAATACTCCAAGGGATGGGGCATACGTACCTGCCTGGCTGAAAATTTGCGCTCCTGCCTGGTGCCTTTCTTCCATCGCTTCGATTTCTTCACTTAATACATCCCGTATATAATCGGCACTTTGCCCATCAACAGCCAGAGATAAGCCGTTTTTTAAAAATGCATCTTCAATTTCGTTCGTCTTGACTTCCAGGGCAAGCAATCCTTCTTTTCTTGCCAGCTGAGCCCAATCCGAAAACATCTTAATCATTTCAGAAGGGTTCATCAGCTTCTCTTCTTTAAATAAAATGCCAAAAAGCTTTGGCACCCGTTTGATTTCATTTGTTGGAAATGCAATGCTCACTGCTGCTGCCGTACCCAAGATAATGATCAGAATAGCGGCAGGGTTAATCAGAACAGATGGGGAAACCCCTTTAAAAACCATCCCTACTCCAACTGCTATGATTCCTAATATTACTCCTATAATCGTTGTTTTATCCATGCATGCCACACCTTCTATGTAGTCTGAAAATCTCCAAAACTTTCTATTATTAATTTCGGATGATTTTAACAGTTCTTTAGGAAAATTTTCATATATAAAAGGCAGAGGTGCTTCCCCTGCCTTCGTTTTCATTATTTTTAGATCCAGCGGCATCCGCAGAAACCTCTTCTTCTGCGGTCATCGTCATCTCGGCGGCATCTGCAGCCTCTGCCAGATCCGGCTAAATCTCTGTTGTACCATAAGTCACCAGCACCACGCACATTGTCACGGCGATGTTTTCGGCGGTCATCTTCTGCTCCGCCAACACTGTCTCTTCCACAGCCACAATGTCTTCTGCGATTGTCCTCTATTCCTGCTACATCGTCATCTCGGCGGTGCTTCCTGCGGCGGTCTTCCGCTCCACGCACATCATCACGGCGGCGATTATCTTCTTCTTTTACAATAACTCTTTCGGCTCTGATTTCTACTTCATCTGCATTAATCTCAAATCTTCTTCTCCAATCTCTCGACATAAGTCTACCTCCTTTCTCATGGATACTATAGAATATGTATCACAGGAGGTTTTCGCATGGACAATTCCCCAATCGGAAAGAAAATGTGCCTGTATAAGTAAAAAAACCCTATCCTGTTCAGGAGAGGGGTCTTGAGAATTTAGTTTTTTTGAAAGACAAGATTGTGTATTTTCATTAGATGCTTTAAAGCCGCCTGGAAGTTGGCATGTGTTTCAGCATTTAATTCAATGCCGGATAAAATGATTTCTTTTATAAGCTGCGGGGTCATTCCGACAAAGTAAGGCTTAACTCCCATGAGGTTAATGGAATCAGTCAGGCTGCGGATTTGCTCCCCAAGCTCTGACAGGCACATCTGCTCTAAGCGGTCGACCGTAATATCGGTAAAATCTATAATGGCAAATTCTGTGTCATGGTCTTTAATATGGTTCAGGATCTTAGCCGTAATTTTTTCGAATCTTTCAGCCATGAGCAACCCTGTAATTGGCACAAGAATCGTCTGGGGAATGATCGATGGAATAATCGGTGCGGTCATATCTGCTATGGCTGCCTCGTATTCCTCTACTCTTTTTTCAAGTAACTTTATATATTCATCTTTATTCATGTGTTCTCCTCAATTCCAATCATCTAATTCATTAGAATAATTTATTGTTAATTTTTTCCTGATAGTTTTTGAAAAGGGATGAGTTGGTGCTTTGCCCTCTTTTGGACATCATACTGTTATAGCGAAGCAGCTTTTCGTTTAATTTCTTCTGCAGGTTCTTTTTTTCTTCCTGGTCATCACATTTCTTCATTAAGTCTTCAATCGTCAGCATTTCCTTTTTCACTTGGTTTTCTTCATCAGTGAATCCGGCGTTCTTCATGATGCGATAGGCCATGCGCAAGTTCTCAGGGACAGAAGACAATTCATCAGGCGGCAGCGGTTTCCCATATCCCGGCAGATTATCAAATTCCCCGTCCTTATAAGCTTTTTTAATCCGATCTTCAGAAAGTATAGAAAAAAAGTCCACGAAAAACTCCCCCTCCGCTTCATGTGTACTTTATATTATATATTTTCAGCACTGCTTATTAAAGTAATTATGTATTTTGGAGGAGAAAGCTTGCGCATCCTCCTTTAGATTTTACCTATCAAGTTCGGATCCATATTAATCCCTTGCTGGCCTGGCTGCCAGTTTGCCGGCACACCCTTCCCTGTCTGCTGTGCATATTGGATGCCCTGCATGATTCTGACATGTTCATGCAGATTTCTGCCAACTTCCTCGGGATAAATGAGCTTTGCCGCGATAATGCCATTGGGGTCGATAAAAACGGATGCCCTGATGGCCGCTCCTGACTTTTCATCAAGTACCCTATAAGCTCTGCTGATTTGGTGTGTCCGGTCGCTAACCATTGGATAATTGACATTTTTTAATGACGGAGATGTTTCCTTAAATACTTTATGTGCATATACACTGTCCGTACTGATGGACATGACTTCGCAGTTTAAGGCTTTTAAATAAGGGTTCACAGCGGCGACCGCCGCTAATTCTGTCGGTCAGACAAATGTAAAATCACTCGGATAAAAAAACAGCAGCACCCATTTTCCAATATAGTTCTCCAGATTGACTTTTTTTATTTGGTGATCAATGACAGCATCGGCAATAAAAACTGGCGCACGGTCTCCCCGTCCCGCACAGAACACGGAAGCATTCGGATCAATCACGGCTGTCCCCCTCCTTTTCTGTTTCGTCTTTGCTCTATATACTTATGCGAACAAGAGCAATATTGAACGGAAAATATTGATTGAACCAGCCGTACATACTCCTGATGCCGGAGGGAAAAATAGTGGAAGAATGCAAATTCAACTATGAAAGGAGCCTGATTATGTCACGCGGAGTCCATTTTAATCATAAAAAAAAGCATCACCCGGGGGAATTTCCTGAACACACAATGGTTGAGCGCCATACAACTGAGGCACAGGAAGATGAGGAATTTATTGTGACACAGGAAGCGTTTAAAAACCGTTTTGAAGAAGATGAAGCCAAGGAACTTGAGGAAAGAGCCAAAGATTAAAAAGTCAGGGGCCTGAATAACATTCAGACCCCTTCTGTTTTATATTACGTCAATTTCAATCTCCTTCAGCCAGGCTGCGCATGCTTCAATATCCTTTGAAAATACGCGGTCTTTTGTGATGGAAGGCACCACTTTTCTAGCTTCTTCGTAAAAGCGTTTTGTTTTGTCAGCCATTTTATCACAACCCCGGAATTCTGCTGCCTGCAGTGCGCAAATCAGTTCAATTGCCAGTACTTTATTGACATTCTGGATGATCTGGTAAGCATGTCTTGATCCGATAGTTCCCATGCTCACATGGTCTTCCTGATTCCCTGAAGAAGGGATCGAATCCACACTTGCCGGATGGGCGAGTGTCTTATTCTCCGAAACAAGGGATGCTGCCACATATTGGAGAATCATTGCACCGGACTGCAGTCCAGGCTCCGGGCTTAAAAATGGCGGCAGATCACTCAGCTGCGGGTTAACAAGCCTTTCAATGCGGCGCTCTGAAATATTGGCCAGTTCCGCTGCCGCGATTTTCATGAAGTCCATTGCAAGAGCGATCGGCTGCCCATGAAAGTTTCCGCCTGATATGACGCTTTCCCCATTTTCAAAAATAAGCGGATTATCTGTGGCTGCATTCATTTCGATTTCAAGCTTTTCTTTCACATAGTCAAGAGCCTGCCAGGATGCTCCATGCACCTGCGGAATGCAGCGGATGGAATAGGCGTCCTGCACCCGGATTTCCCCCTGTCTTGTGATCAGGCTGCTGCCTGACAGGTATTCCCTTATTCTTCTGGCTGTATCCACCTGCTGCTGATACCCTCTTGCCTGATGGATGTTCTCATCAAACGCATCAATTATGCCGTTCAATCCTTCCATTGTAAGTGCTGCAATCAGCTCACTTTGATAAGCGATTTTTTCCGCTTCCAGATAACCAATGACTCCCATTGCCGTCATCGCCTGTGTGCCGTTAATGAGGGCAAGCCCTTCCTTCGCCTGTAAGGTTACAGGTTCTATTCCTTCCTGAACAAGCACTTCAAGCGCAGGCTTCCTTTTCCCCTTGTAAAACACTTCCCCTTCTCCCATTAATACTAATGCCAGGTGGGATAAAGGCGCCAAATCTCCGCTTGCTCCAAGAGAGCCCTGCTGCGGGATGACAGGATGGATACTTTTATTCACAAGTGCTAAAAGAGTTTCGATCACGACCGGACGAACGCCTGAGAATCCTTTCAATAAGGCATTTGCTCTTAAAAGAAGCATTGCTCTTGAGACAGACTCAGGGAACGGCTCCCCTACTCCGCAGGCATGCGAACGAATTAAATTCAGCTGAAGATCCTCGACATCTCCCTGGTCAATTCTTACATCGCTGAATTTGCCAAAACCGGTGTTTATTCCGTATATAACTTTTTCTTCACTCACAATTCTCCTAACGGCTTCATGGCTGTTTTTTACACGAAGCATGCTTTCTACTGATGCCGCAGCCTTTACTCCTTCAAAAAGAACTCGTTTGACTTCAGACAAAGTAAGGGTATTTCCATTTAAAGTAACCACGCTGTTCTCCTCCCCGTGAGTTAAAGTCATCATCGATTCTGTTAATTTTTCCATTTTATATCCTCCCCGGTACATTAGCGAGATAAAGAAAAGGCTGTATCTCAAACACAGGTTTGAAATACAGCCTTTTTTAGAAGATTATTTGCAGTATCTGTTGTCAGATGTCTCATCTTTATCACAGCCTATTTTCGTTATATTTTCTGAATATAATTAATTTTATGTTCCCTATTAAGGTATGTCAATAATATTTTCCCATTTTTTAACAAGTTAGATTGTTAGAATGGTAACACAGTAAAGCGTATTTTATTATTTCCATATAAAAAGCCGGAAGTTCAGCCGGCTTGTCAATCTTTTTTCTATTCTATGTTTTCACCTTGTCTTTTTAAAGCATGTTTTAATTTTCCATACGTTTCAATACCCGTAAAATCCAGGCCGAGCTGAATGGAAGTCTGAGCTACCTCAGGGCTGATTCCGGAGATGGTGGATTTGACCCCTAACAGCTTTAGAGCTGTCGTTAAAGAGAATATTTGATGTGCGACCATCGTATCAATAATGGCTACACTAGATAAATCAATAAACAAGTGCTCAATATTTTCTTTTGCACATTTTTTCGGAATTTCTTCCATCAGAATTTGCGCACGCTCCGTGTCAATATTGCCAATAAGCGGCAGGATAGCAGTACCATCCATAACCGGAATGACCGGCGTTCCTAGTTCATTGATCAGCGTTTGCTGGGCAACAAGCCGATTAGTCGTTAATTCATAATACTTCTCCGAGAATTTATTGATGAGTTTATCAAAAGCCCTGTTAATGATGGTGCTCCATTTCAATACATCGTCTGCTGTGACTTCAGACTTGTTTTCGTTGATGAACTTTTCAACAAAATGCCAATAGGTTTCCCGGACATGGCTTAATGCCTCAAGCACTTGATAAATGGGTGTATTCGAATTCACCCTGCTCTCCGCTACTGTAATGGCCCACTCTTCCATATTTTCGTTAAAAGTATCCTCATCCAGCAAAGCTGCTGACACAGTGCTGTTCGTAAACGTATTCTGTTCTCTAAGGAGTTTTTCATAAGCAGGATCTGCATCTGCAGAATAAATGGAGCCTTTCTGCTTTTCCCTTAAAGACAGCCACATATCTGTGATTTTTATTGAATTCTCCTGAATGTAATCATAAAGCAGCCGATTTTTTGAATTCATTTATTTCACCTTGTCTCTTTCTATTTGTAAACAAACTGGTATGTTCATTGTAGAATGAATTGTGGCTTATGAAAAGCAATACAACTTAGGCAGTTATTTACTTCACTGCCTATCAAAGTTTATCCCATCCCAAATTTCAGCTATACTTAGTTTGTACAGAAATGCTTGAATGTAATTTGAAAGGAGCACTTATGAAATCACTTGTTCTTGCTGAAAAGCCCAGTGTTGCCCGTGAAATTGCCCGGGTTCTGGGATGCCGGCAATCTCATAAAAGCTATATGGAAGGCGATAAATATATCGTCACTTGGGCTCTTGGCCACTTAATCGAATTAAAAATGCCGGAGCATTATGACAGCAAATATAAAAACTGGAACCTGGAAGATCTGCCGATTATACCTGACCAGATGGGTCTAAAAGTAATGAAGCAGACCAGCCATCAGTACAAGGCCATTGAAAACCTGGCTAAGCGGAAGGATATTAAGGAAATCATCATTGCAACGGATGCAGGGCGTGAAGGTGAGCTTGTCGCTCGCTGGATACTCGAGAAAATCCGCTGGCGCAAAACCATCAAACGATTATGGATCTCATCTGTAACCGATCGTGCCATCCGTGACGGCTTTCAAAATCTTAAGCCCGGAAAACAATTTGAAGATCTGTATGAATCCGCCGTGTGCCGGGCTGAGGCTGATTGGCTCATTGGCCTGAATGTCACAAGGGCCCTGACGACTAAATACAAGGATCCTCTATCCGCGGGCCGTGTGCAGACGCCGACTCTGGCACTCGTGATGGAAAGGGAAAAGCTCATTCAAAAATTTGTTCCTAAAGAGTACTGGACCATTCGTGCCCACATTGGCCCCCTGCAGGCTGACTGGGAGAAAAATGGAGAAAAGCGCCTGTTTTCCAAAGATGCTGCAGATGATGTCCTTTCCAAAGTAAAAGGGCAAAAAGCGGTTATCCAGTCCATTAACCGGAAGGAAAAAACAGAGCCGCAGCCGCTTCCCTATGATTTGACCGAGCTGCAGCGTGATGCCAATAAACGTTTCGGCTTCTCTGCCAAGAAAACATCTAATGTGCTTCAGAAACTTTATGAGCAGCATAAGCTTGTCACCTATCCGCGCACAGACTCGCGCTATTTGACAAAGGATATGGAGGCAACTATGATGGATCGCCTCCATGGCATTGCCGCTTCCTATAAAGATGAAGTGAAGCCAATCCTTGCGAATCAGGGCAGGGTCCTTGCTAAGCGAGTCTTTAATAATGAAAAGGTAACCGACCACCATGCGATTATTCCAACAGAAGAGCGTGTGCATCTCGGTGATTTGTCCCCTGATGAGCGTAAGCTTTACGAGTTGATCATGCGCAGATTTCTGGCCATTTTCCATAATCCTTATAAGTATGAAACCGTCCATGCTGTTATCGATGTAAATGGGGAGACATTCACAGCCAGGGAAACGGCCGTAATCGACCCCGGTTATCGCAAGGTTGAACGGAATAGTGAAGAGGAAATAGAAAAACAGAGCCTGAGGAATATTTCGAAAGGACAGAGCTTTACGATACAAAGTGCCGAGTCCTCTGCAAAGCTGACTGAACCGCCTCTTCGCTACTCTGAAGCCGACATTTTGACCCAGATGGAAAAGTACAGCCTCGGAACACCTGCGACAAGAGCGGAAATCATTGAACGGCTTCTTGAAACCGAAGCTCTTGAAAGACAAAATGGCCGGCTGTTTCCGACTAAAAAGGGTAAACAGCTGATGGACCTGGTGAATGAAGATCTGAAATCACCGGAACTGACGGCCAAATGGGAACAGGAATTAGAGAAAATCGCGCGCGGAAAAGCAGATCCCAAAGAGTTTCTGCAGAATATCCGCAAGCAGACACGGACATTGGTTTCTGAAATTAAAAAGAGCGATAAATCGTACCGTGCCCATAATCTCACTGGCTCAAAATGTCCGGAATGCGATTCCTTCCTGAAAGAAAGGAATACAAAGGACGGAAAAATACTTGTCTGCTCCAACCTTGATTGCAGTTTCCGAAAGCGCAAGGATCCAAAGCTTTCAAACCGCCGATGCCCTCAGTGCCGCAAAAAAATGGAGATCCACCAGGGCAAGGCAGGCGCCTACTTCCAATGCCGCTCATGCAATGTGGTGGAGAAAGCCCAGGACAAAAAGAAAGCAGTCAACAAACGCGAAGAACGAAAACTTGTTCAGAAATATACCCAGAAGGAAGAGTCCTTTGGAACAAGCCTTGGTGATTTGCTGAAGGCCGCAATGGAAGATAAAGATTAATGTATAGCCCTGGCTTCCGCCGGGGCTTTTCTATATGAACTGGCATACACAGCTTGTCCTCTACCATGCAAATGGTGCTTCTCTTGATGACAGGCTGCCGGGCTGCAGCTGGGTGTGGACCCCGCCATTACGGCTATGGCGGTAGGCTGGGGTGATGCCTGGACGAACCTGATCCAGCCTTTCTAGGCACTTCCTATTTTAAGTGTAGTCGGCCTACATATTCGTCATATTATGGGCTACTGTGCACTGCTGGCCATATGGGTGGGCATTGTTACGACCATTTTAATGATTTTTGTATATTAATTAATAGAGACAGCCAAGCCCTGCCAGGGTTTGGCTGTCTCTCTTTTCCTCCGCCCGGAGATGGAGACCGGAAGTTCTGCAGTATGATATTCAGTTCAATAGGTTTCTTTTTCCGGACAGAACAGCTACAATGAAAATGAAGATTCTGACAAAAGGAGAATACATAATGAGTCAAATTCAAACCAATTTAGAGAAATACGCAGAGCTTGCGGTGAAGGTCGGGGTAAATGTACAAAAGGGTCAGACACTTGTTATTAACACAACGCTTGATGCAGCTGAACTGGTTCGTACAATTGTTAAAAAGGCATATGAAGCAGGAGCTCATAACGTAGTTGTGAACTGGAGCGATGATGCCGTCACACGCACAAAGTACGATTTGGCACCGGATGAGTCTTTCTCGGAATACCCGGAATGGCGTGCCAAGGAAGTCGAAGATTTAGCTGAGAAGGGTGCGGCATTCATGTCAATCGTTTCAGCAAGCCCTGATTTGCTGAAAGGTGTGAAATCAGAACGAATCGCAAGCTTCCAGAAAGCAGCCGGACAGGCGCTTGCAAAATACCGTAAATTCATTCAGTCCGATAAAGTGAGCTGGACAGTCATAGCAGCTCCATCTAAAGCATGGGCAAACATGGTATTCCCTGAAGCTCCGGAGGAATCCAGAGTGGAAATGCTATGGGACGCAATTTTCAAAGCCACTCGCGCTGACTTGGATAACCCGGTCGAAGCCTGGAAAAAGCATGACGAAACACTTCATGAAAAAGTGGATTATTTAAACAGCAAGCGTTATCAGAAGCTTCATTATAAAGCTCCAGGGACAGACCTGACAATCGAGCTTCCAAAAGGCCATTTATGGGTCGGTGCAGGCAGTGTAAATGAACAGGGACACGAATTCATGGCAAACATGCCGACTGAAGAAGTGTTCACAGTACCATACAAGACAGGTGTGAACGGTACAGTTTCCAGCACAAAGCCGTTAAGCTATGGCGGAAACATCATCGATAACTTCAGCCTGACATTTGAAAACGGCCGGATTGTAGATGTGAAAGCAGAAGAAGGAGAAGAAATCCTCAAGCAGCTGGTTGAGACAGATGAAGGCTCCCACTATCTTGGTGAAGTGGCCCTGGTTCCTTTCAACTCGCCAATTTCCAAATCGAATCTGCTTTTCTATAATACTTTATTCGATGAAAATGCTTCCAACCACCTTGCCATCGGCAGTGCGTATGCATTCTGTATTGAAGGCGGCAAGAAAATGTCCAGTGAAGAACTGGCTGAAAACGGCTTGAACGAAAGCTTAACACATGTTGATTTCATGATCGGTTCCGCTGAAATGGATATCGATGGAATCACTGAAGACGGCAAAGCTGAACCTGTATTCAGAAATGGAGACTGGGCATTTTAAAGCGGAAGCGCCAAAAATCATGCGGTCATTGGCCCGCATGATTTTTTGTTTTCCTTAATACGATTTCACTGACGTTTCCTTCTAAATCAGAAATCATATCGATGGAATATTTATCTGCCGGGTAGATGGAGATGGTTTCACCTGACAGCTTCTCTTCCTTAACCTCCGCTGGAGTGCCGAACATGGCAGTAATCTCGTCCATTGACGTTCTCACCCGCTGTCCAGGAATGGAAATAGCTGTTACGTTTCCGGTTTCCCGTTCAAAATAATAGGTAATTTCAGGATACATCACAAAAGGGCTGCCAGCTTCAAACCCCTCTTCAACAAAGTTTGGATCTGACTTTTTAATTTCAGATATGTTTGTGCCAATCGGAAATGGACTTCCGAGCGGGATTCCCTGTTTTGCTTTCTCAATGGCATCCCCACTGAGTGCCAGGTTTTTAAAAGGATAGTAAAGGGCTTCCTTTTTCAGCCATAGATTCATCCAGTCGATATCAGATTGATCTTCTTTGGAAAGCTCGATTCGGTCGTGCAGGCTCATTGAATGGGCTTCCTCATTAAAAAGCCATGTTGAAATAACCCAGCCATCATTCTTATTTTGGGCCGTTTGAAGATACTTTTGATTAATGTTTTTTATTTTCGCTTTGGAGGTAGTGGTCATGTCTTTTTCTGTGCTGATTCTTTGCACTTCACCATCTTTAATCGCCAGCATCTGGCCCTTAACTAAATTTTCCCCCTTGGACTGAAAGATCGAGATAATGGTTTTGTTCCTCATTTTCTGAGTGTAAACCTGTTCCTTTGAAGGATTAAAGGACATTTCAGAACTGTCATTAAGAGCTGCTTGTTTATAAGCTTCTTTTGACCCTTTCTCAGCAAGATAAACTGAATAATGTCCTGTAAAATAAGAATCGCCTTTCTTTCCTTTCGCACTGTCCTCTTCCAGAATGGTTCTTCTTTCGTCTTCCGAAAAAAGATAAACAGTATATTTCAGTTTCCCGTCTGCTGCGTCAAACTGGAATAATGACTTGCGTTCAAGCCAAACCGTATCTTTTTTCTCTTTTCCATCCTCTTGTACAGATATACTATTTTCTGCTTCCACTTTATCTTCTTTTTCAAGCTTTATTTCTTCTGTATTTAAAGATGCATTTATTTCACTTGAGCAGCCTGCTATAACGGATGACAGCATGGCAATCATAATCATATTTATAAAATTTTTCATTATATTCTCCCTAATGTTAAAAAACATTTCCATTTAAAGTCAAATGTTACAATTACGTTTCAACTTATTAAGTGTAACAAATAGGGATCGTTTCTACAAACCTATCAATATGCTCATTTTTTTACAAAAACATGGATTTCCTCCCTTATCCTTTATATATGACTCTTCTCCTGCTTCAATCAAACGTTTGATTAAAGTGCCGAGGGCCCTATCTATAGGCATTTTGCAGGTTAATACGAGAGGCCCCGGAAAAACTCTCCGAAGCCTCTTGGTTAAATTTCTGCTGCTGCAGGTGCTGTATTTTCGGTAAATAGGCTTACAGCTATATAAGCTGCCAGTGATAAAGCAATAGGCAATACGACTGTATTCATGCCTAAAGCATTGGGATAAAAAGTATGGAATAAAATATAGGAAGCCGTTCCTGTTATCATGGAGGCCACTGCACCATATTTATTTCCCTTCGCCCAATAAAGGCCCAGCACAACAGGCCATATGAATGCTGCTTCCAGTCCTCCAAAAGAAAAGAGATTCAGCCAGATCAGCAAATCGGGCGGACTGAGCGCCATGATGCATACCAGAACCCCCAGCAGGGCTGTGACTGCAAAACTCATTTTCTTAACCGTGCTTTCTTCAGTATCAGGTTTAATGTAATTAATATACACATCTTTAACAATCGCCGAGCTGACCAGAAGGAGCAGGGAATCCACTGTTGACATGATGGCAGCCATCGGTGCAGCCAGCACAATTCCCGCAAGCCATGGTGGAAGGACTTCCATGGCAATCATCGGCATAACTTTATCCCCCACTTCAATTCCGGGAAGAATCGGCCGGGCAAACACGCCAATTAAATGCATGCCAAGCATGATAAAGCCGACCACGATTGTTCCGATGATAATGGCCCTATGCATGGCTCTGGCATTTTTATAAGACATGGCCCTTACCGCAACCTGAGGAAGACCTACAACCCCCACTCCAACCAGAATCCAGAATGAGGATACATATAAAGGGGTCAATCCGCCATCAAAGCCAAACGGTGTAATCAGATTCGGGTTTTCTGAAGACAGATCGCTGATAATATTCGGTATTCCTCCACCTGCCACAATAACGGCAACCAGAAGGATCATGGTTCCGATAAACATTATCCCGCCCTGAACGGCATCCGTTAGGGCAACAGCCCGGAAACCGCCTATGACAACATAGACCATGACAGAAGCTGCGAAAATAAACAAAGCCGATAAATAGCTTAATCCTGTCAGTGATTCAATTAATCTTGCTCCGCCAACCCATTGGGCAGCCATGGCGGAAAACAGGAAAATAATGATGCTGAGGGAGGATAGCCAGACAACCCATTTGCTGTTATATCTTTCTTTCAGAAAATCGATGAGTGTTACAGCATTATACTTTCTTGCTGTAATTGCAAATTTTTTCCCCAGAACCATGAGGACGAAATAACCAGTAACAACCTGTGACATGGCAAGCAATACCCAGCCTAGGCCCTGTGTGTATGCAACACCAGGACCCCCAATGAAACTGCTGGCACTTCCGTAGGTGGCAATCATGGTCATGGCCAGAATAAAACCGCCCAGCTGCCTTCCTCCAAGAAAATAATCCTGCAGAAACGAACTGCTCGCATCAATCTTTCTGCTGGACCATAAACCCACCAGAAAAATAATGATTAAAAAGAAGATAAGAGGAGCAATAACCTGCCAGTTCATTCGGATTCTCCCCCTTCCCCGTTTTCTTCGAACGGAACTTCCTTAAACAGGAATTTCACAGCTGCTGATACCAGTATCACCATGACGACAAATCCGGCTACACAGCTCCAGAAAAACCAGGCAGGCATCCCCATGATGAATGTATACTCATCGGCAGGTTCGGACCCCAGCCCATAGGCAAACCCATACCACCAAATAAAATTAAAGAGTACGAGACCAATGCCAATCCACGCTTCTTTCTCTGCAATCTTAAAGCGAGGATCTTTTTTATGTATGCTTTTCTTCATTATGTCCCCTTTCAGAGCTTTATTATTGTACTGCTCTATTAAAATACAGAATATTCCCTAAATATAATCCCACTTATGTATATTTTCTGCAACAAAAAAAGCAGATTCCTCTGCCTTTTTTGATATTATTTTAAAAATGAACTTTAAGCAAGCTATGGTTTAGCGATTGTCAATTGTCTCCGGATATAGATCATGGTTCATCAAGCGGTAATCGGCCATTTTTTCATATTTCGTCCCCGGCTTACCGTAGTTGCAATACGGATCGATGGAGATTCCTCCACGTGGTGTGAATTTCCCCCAAACCTCAATATAGCGGGGATCCATTAATTCGATAAGATCATTCATAATGATGTTCATGCAATCCTCATGGAAATCTCCGTGATTTCTGAAGCTGAAAAGATATAGCTTTAATGACTTGCTCTCTACCATCTTTTGATCCGGAATATAGCTGATATAGATGGTCGCAAAATCCGGCTGGCCTGTTTTCGGGCAAAGGCTCGTAAACTCAGGACAATTAAACTTAACAAAATAATCGCGGTTCGGATGCTTATTATCAAAAGCCTCCAGAATCTCAGGAGCATATTCAAAAAGATAGTTAGTACCCTGATTTCCCAACAATGTAATATCCGTTAATTCCTCATCTTTTCTTCCTGACATAAAAATAGCCTCCCTTTATATGATCCCGCTGATCCTAAAGAGAGGTCCGAAAAGTACAGCTTGAAAAATAAAACCATATCCTCTCATGGATATGGTTGATTATTATAATCAAAGCCATAGTTTTTTATAGAGGGTGAAGCTATGAACCTCTCCCGCTCACACGGGAATGATAGAAATATAATTGTCATAGTTACTATAGAGAAAAAGCCTGTTTCTGTCAATAGGTCATTCCCTATCTGGTTTTCATACCTTCTTCATAGTATAATAACAGTAATTTTTTGAAAGAAAGGTGACTTGTTATGTGGAATGAGTTTAAAAAATTCGCCCTAAAGGGAAATGTCCTGGATTTGGCGGTTGGGGTTGTAATTGGAGCGGCCTTCGGAAAGATTGTATCTTCTCTTGTAGATGATATCATTATGCCGCTTGTCGGATTGCTGATGGGCGGAGTTGACTTTACGGATTTGATGGTGAAAGTCGGCGGAGCACAAGTGAAATACGGTTTATTCATACAGAATGTGGTGGATTTCTTCATCGTGGCATTCTCCATTTTCGTTTTTATCAGGATTATTAACAATCGTTTCAAAAAGAAAGAGGAAGCAGCACCTGCACCAGCTGTGGATAAAAATATTGAGCTTTTAACTGAAATAAGGGACCTTTTAAAAAATAAATAATTAATGAAACTTAAATAATAGCTCAGTCGTATATACATATACAAAATGAATTTAGAGGAGAAATGAAAAAATGTATGTACAGCATACTGCAAATAACAGTTATTTGCCTTCTGTCTTACGGGCGTTTGCCTTATCATTGGGGATTGCATTTACCGGAACGATGGCGGGTGTTTTCATCCCTCCAGCCCTGTTTTTGCCGCTAATGCTTCTTGAACTCGGAATGCTGCTATTCGCTTTCCTGCTTCGCCGCAAAAAAGCTATTGGGTATACATTCCTTTATGTATTTACATTTATTTCAGGGATGACGACCTACCCGATTGTTGCCCACTACCTGGCTGCTATTGGACCTAACACTGTTTTAACAGCACTTGCGACCACAACAGTTGTGTTCACAGGCTTAGCCGTATATGCTTCGACAACCAAGCGGGACCTATCTTTCCTTGGCGGCATGCTGATGGCGGCATTGCTCGCTCTTATTGCGATTGGAATTTTCAGTCTCATCTGGCCATTAAGCTCTAACGCGATGCTCGCGTTCTCCTTCATTGGAGTGCTCGTGTTCAGCGGATATGTGCTATTCGACTTCAACCGCATGAAGCAGTATGGAGTGTCTCCGGAAGAAGTGCCTTTGATGGCCCTTAACCTATATCTTGATTTTATCAACCTGTTCATTAATATCCTGCGCATTTTTGGGATATTGGGGAGCCGGGACTAAACAGGAGTGCGAACTCCTGTTTTTTTATGTGCAAGCCGCAATTCTTTATTCCTTCAAAAGAATTAGGTATGATCAGATGTAAATCCGAAAGGCGGGATATTCATGAAATATATTTTAGAAACCCAGCATCCTGATAAAAATATTACGCTTGAACAGGCCATCATCAGCCAGTACACAATGGCTGTCTTCGTCCGCCATCTTGGCTGACCGGTCTGCCGGGAATATCTTGCGCAGTTGCGCGAGCGCATAAATGAAGTAGAAGCTAAAGGATTTCAAGTCATTGTCATTGCTCCTTCGAAAGGAACCTTTATCAGTCAATTCCTTGAGCAATTCGGTCCGTTCCCTTTTCCGATCCTCGGCGACCCTTCCCGGGAAGCTTATAGAGGAATGGGACATAAAACCATGCCAAAGTGGAAGCTTCTTTCAAAAGCAGCACTTGGGTTTATTACAGGAAAAGTCGGCGGCTTTATCCCTAAGGATGAAAAACAAAAGGAGTTTGTCATGAAATCCATGAAAACTCAGGATGTCTACATTCAGGGCGGGACATGGCTTTTCTCGCCACAGGGAAAAATTTTATGGAATCATATTGATGAATCCCCTGAAAATCACGCAAAGATTGATGATGTTTTAAAGAAAATGGACGAAGTTAAAGCTTAAAAGGCAGCCAATTACTTGGCTGCCTTTCCTTTTGTGATCTCCCATATTTCACGCAAAACCGGCATCTCTTCCATTTCCTTCTCCGTTACAAGATCCCATTGAATCCCGGTTGGTTTTGGATAGGACGTATTGGTTTTGATCAGTTCCTTTTCAGTTGCAATCCAGTCGACAGTCAGATCATAAGGATCCCTCGGGATATCTGCCTCTGTCACCTGGGCGCTGTTAACCGTTCCAATCACGGGGATTTCAGGATTCCCCAGTTCCCGGATAATCGCATACTCCCGGTCAGCGTAGCCCTCCCCTTTTCCGACCCGCCGGCCATCCCGGTGAAGCCCCACTGATCCGGCAAAAAACAAATCAATCTTCGGCAATTGTGTGAGGGGAACTTCTTTTCCGTATGAGTGAATATGCTTAAGGCTCGCTGCTTTCCGCTCCTCCCCCGCTGGTACCCATTCCGGCTTTACCATAATAAAGCCTGCTTTCAGCCGTGGAGTGGGAACCAGCAATGTCTTTCCATCTTTCAGAATTTGGGTGCGGACCGGCAGCTGAGGAGAATCAGGATTTACCTTAATGACCTTAGCCTCTTTATACTCAGGCATAGTAAAAACAAATGCAGCCGCTTTTTCAGCTCCTTTGAAATTGGGAATTCTATTCGTTAAAGGAAACGGAAAGCGGCCAAGCTTGTTCTCCTCAAGAAAATTCCATATGTACTCACGGATTTCTTTCTTCGTTTTCATCGTGTTTCACTTCCTTTCTTTCATTTTATCTATTAAAGAAAAAAACTCCAATTTTTTAAATAAACAGGTTTTAAGACAAGTTCACGGGGTAAACAAATAATGCAAGGCCAATAACAAAACGGAAGGGACTGGTTGACGATGAAAAGCGTAACAGCGACTTCAAGGTTCGTCATTGGCATTGCAAGAAACCAAGGAGGGTTTGCAGAGCGTTCGAAAGGCACTCTCGTCTATAACCGATATATTTAAAATCGGTTCGGCCCTATGCAAATCGTAATCTCCAGGCTGTCCGTCATTCGGACTTAAAAAAGGTGCAGACCAATCGGTTTGCATCTTTTTTAATGCCTTAAGAACCCCCTTATAAAATAATTCTATCAAACTGTTTAGACAAGTATATTTTTCTCCATAATGGCAAATAAAAGGAGGTTTCCATATAAATGTCTGAACATGAACAAAAACAAGAATCAACCATGTCCAGGAGGAGATTCATCCGCAATTCCGGGTTAGTTGCCGGCGGTTTAGTAGGAGGCGGTATTCTTGGCGGCTTAATTGGTGCAAACATGAACAAAGACGGTACAGCAACGGAAGAGAATGCCCATACAAACGGGCATGATCAGGTTACCTATCAGCAGTCTCCTTTATATTTCACAAACCCCGAGACATTCGGAATCCTGCAGGCAGCCGTTGAGAGAATTTATCCAAAGGATGAAAATGGCCCTGGTGCCAATGATTTGGATGTTCCATTTTTTATCGACCATCAGCTTGCGGGCTCATGGGGCAATAATACAAGGGAATATATGCAGGGTCCGTTCTTTCCAGGGTCGAACTTTCAGGGCTACCAGTCCCCTTTAAAACGGCATGAAGTATTTGATGTCGGACTTGCTGCCCTGCAAACCTACAGCAATGAAAAGTTCAAGAAGCCATTTGCTGAACTGGAGGGCGAACAGCAGGATGAAATTCTTACAGCCTTTGAAGAGGATAAAGTGAAGCTCCGGGGTGTTACTTCAAGGACGTTCTTTAATATTCTCCGGGCCGCCACCATTGAAGGTGTATATGCAGATCCTGCCTATGCCGGAAACAAAAATATGGAAGGCTGGAAAATGAAAGACTTTCCTGGCCATCAAATGAGCTATATCAATCAAATTGAGTCTGAAAAATTTGTGAAAATTAAACCAAACAGCCTCCATTCATATACGAAATAGTACTATCTTTTAAGGAAGTGGTAAACATGGCAAAAACATTGCCAAAAACGGATGCAGTCATTGTAGGAGTAGGCTGGGCCGGCGGAATCATTGCGGCTGAACTTGGGAAACAGGGATTAAAAGTTGTCGGCCTGGAGCGTGGAAAAGAGCGCGGCGTCAAGGACTACTATGTGGTCCATGATGAACTGCGCTATGGAATCCGCTATGAATTAATGCAGGATCTCTCTAAAGAAACGATCACATTCCGCAACCACGGGAAGGAACGAGCCCTTCCCATGCGCCAGCTTGGCTCCTTTTTGCTGGGCGAAGGCTTAGGAGGGTCCGGTGTTCACTGGAATGGTCATACTTTCCGCTTTTTGCCATATGATTTTGAAATCAAGTCACAGACAGTTAAAAAATATGGCGAATCCAAGATCAAAGGTCTTCAAATTCAGGATTGGGGCATTACATACGATGAATTAGAGCCTTATTTCTATGAATTTGAAAAGGATGCAGGTATTGGCGGAGAAGAAGGTGAACTGGGGCCAAAAAGAGCAGATCCGTTCCCAAATCCTCCAATGAAGGAAACACCTATTACAGCAAGATTTAAAAAGGCCGCGAAATCATTGGGGATGAAACCTTACCAAATGCCATCGGGCAATATGAGCGAGGCTTATGAAAACCAATATGGAGCCAAACTGGCTCCATGCCAATATTGTGCGTTTTGCGAACGCTTCGGCTGTGAATATGGTGCAAAGGCAGATCCGACTGTAGCCGTTATTCCATTTGCCAAAGAAACGGGAAATGTGGATATCCGCAACTTTGCGAATGTAACGGAAATTATTCACGACGGCAAAAAAGCAACCGGTGTGCGCTATGTGGATGTCCAGACAAAAGAAGAATTCATTCAGCCGGCTGAAATGGTTATTCTGACCAGCTATGTCATGAATAACACCCGCCTGCTGCTGACATCCAAATTGGGACGTCCATACAATCCTGATACAGGCACAGGGGTGATCGGGAAGAACTATTGCTATCAGATCCTTCCCGGGTCAGCGGGCTTTTTCGATGAAGAACAATTTAACACCTTCATGGGTGCCGGTGCCCTTGGTGCAACTGTGGATGATTACAATGGAGACAATTTTGACCACTCGGATCTTGACTTTATCCATGGCGGCTCCATATCTATCAACCAGTCAGGATACCGTCCGATTCAATATAATATGGTTCCGGCTGATACACCGAAATGGGGCAGCAAGTTCAAGGAGAACTCTATCAAATATTTCACAAGAGCCTTGAGCATCGGCACACAGGGGGCTTCCATGCCTGTGAAGCACAATTTTATGGATCTCGATCCTTCTTATAAAGATGCTTACGGACTTCCCCTGCTTCGTCTGACATACGATTTCACAGAACAGGATAAGAATCTTTATAACTATATTGGAAAAATCACAGGCAACATCATGAAGGAAATGGGACCGTCAAAAATTAACGACCGGCAGCAGCTTGAGCATTACGATATCGTCCCTTACCAGACTACACACAATACAGGCGGTGTCATCATGGGGGCTGAGCCTGAAACATCAGCCGTAAATAACTATCTCCAAATGTGGGATGCTGAGAATGTCTTTGTCGTTGGCGCATCCGCTTTCCCTCACAACGGAGGTTATAATCCGACAGGAACCGTTGGGGCACTCGCTTATCGTGCTGCTGAAGGAATCATTAAATATAGCAAAGAGGGCGGCCTGCTTGCATAAAAAAATTCTAAATAAGGAGTGAATATCATGGGGCTTTCAAATATCGGAATACCCGGATTGATTATCATCCTGGTTATAACCTTAATTATCTTTGGGCCAAAAAAACTTCCGGAAATCGGATCTGCATTTGGAAGGACCTTATCAGAATTCAAAAAATCAGCCAGAGAAATTATGAGCGATGATGATGAACCTGATTCAAAAACACGTTCAATTGAAACGGCTGACCGGAAGGATAAACCGCTTTAACAGGAGGGTTTAGAATGAAAACGGACGAACAAACCCTTGTAGAACATTTAACAGACCTGAGAAAAGTACTGATTCGATCTCTGATTTTCTTTATTATCAGCTTTACCCTATGTCTGTTTTTCATCAACCGGCTGATCCCTATGCTGGCAAACGATCATGAGCTTGTTATGCTTGGACCGCTGGATGTCATTAAGCTGTACACAGGAATTGCAGGAAGCATCAGCCTGGGGCTTTCGCTTCCTTTCATTTCCTATCAGATCTGGCTATTTGTAAAACCTGCTTTAACGGAAAAAGAAAGCAGAGTATCTTTAATGTTTTTCCCGGCCATCCTTTTCAGCTTTATAGGCGGGCTTGGCTTCGGATTTTTTATTATATTTCCTGCCATTTATCAGTTTTTAATGCTATTAGGTGAATCACATTTTGCGATGATGATCACGGCCAGGGAGTATTTTTCGTTTCTTTTAATGTCGACCATTCCTTTTGGTTTTCTGTTTGAAGTGCCTTTGCTGTTATTGTTTTTGACAACAATCGGCATTGTCACCCCAGCCATGCTCAGCTCAATGCGAAAATATGCTTATTTGATCATGGCTGTTGTATCAGCTCTCATTACACCACCAGATTTATTTTCACAGATTCTAGTCCTCGTGCCTCTTATCGGGCTATATGAAATTGGCGTTATTTTATCCAAAGTAAAATTCAGGAAACTGAAAGCTGTTCAGGAAACACCATCCAGTGAAATCTAAAAGAGTTTAATTCTCCTTCTGAAAGGATATTTAATAAGAAAACAATCCTTTGGGAGGTCTATAAAAATGAATGAACAAGAACATGTAATCAAACAAGATGGTGAACTGGATACAAAAAATATTAAGAGCGCAATGGACAAGATGTCGAATGAACGAGCTGAGGACATCTTAAGCAGCTTCGATGAATTTAAGAGCTATCTGGCGGAACGAATTGAGCTTGGCAAAAAGCTGGGATTAAATGAGGAACAGCTTGCCGTAACCGCAGAAAAAGTGGCTGGCTACCTCGCTGAAAATGTGGAGCCAAAAAACCGTGAAGAACAGCTGCTGAAGGAATTATGGAAGGTCGGGGATGATAAAGAAAGGCATAAGCTCGCACATATGCTTGTACGCCTGACAGAGCAGGCATAATAATGGAGCCGGAATTGTTAATCGTGACAATTCCGGCTTTTACTTTTTAAGATCTCTATACAGGTTTATAAAGTGACTCGGCTCTGACTTTACTTGAAAAGAAAACACACCCCGATTGGTATGAAGATACAGGAAACCAAATTCGCAGCTGGAATTTCTGTATGACATATCCCAAACTTCATCAAGGAGAAACTTTTCTGATGGCGACAGGATATGATCCTCAAATAAGTGAAGAAAAAGTTCCTGTTCAATGTATTGCTGCTGGTTCCAGTCGATCTTCCTGCTTACTGTAAAAAAAGGATGGGAAGCAATGATCCGCACATGAACCTCCATGATTAAAAAGGATTTGCTTCTATTGAAACATATTGTGGAGTGCGATTCAAACAGCGGCTCCCTTACCCGGTGTATTCCTCACGCAGAATGGCATAGTAGGTCAAATCCACCCGCCTCCCATCTCTTATTGCATGCTGACGCAAAATCCCTTCATGCTTCATCCCCGTTTTCTCCATAATCCTCCATGATCCGGGATTTCCGCTACCCTGGGTGCATCATCAAGGGTAAGGCTGCGAAGAATCAGGCGGCTGGTTTCGAGGGTTTTCATCTTTTTGCCTCCTATTTTTGTTTATCAGCAAAATTTCTATTTTCCGAAAAGAAAATCCTTTATTTTTCCTGCAGATTTTTCAGCTTATCCAGCAGCTCCCTTAATGAAGAAAGCACACCACCTATGAAGTGGTATGCCATCCCTTTTTATTTATTCAACCGTCACAGCAAGCTCCCTGATTAATAGAGATGGCGAGCCAATGTAGCCTGTGGCCATGAAGCCCATTGAGAATTCCAGGTCTGAACCGATGGCTTCAATATTTTTTAACAGCTCATAGAAGTTTCCGGCAATCGTCATTTGGTTTACGGCGTTTTGCACGTTTCCGTCTTTGACATAAAAGCCGTTGGCGGCAATGGAAAAGTCCCCTGAGACGGTGTTGGCACCGGAATGGAGGCCGGATAATTCGGTAATGATGATGCCCTCTGAGAGCGAGGATACCAGCTCATCATAGCTTTGATTGGATGGATTGACGTATAGATTTGTTGGAGCTACCGTCAAAGCGCCCTTATAAGAAGCTTTATAGGCATTGCCTGTCGATTCCACACCATCTTTTTGTGCTGTTTTGCGGTTATGCATTAAGGTAACAAGCCTGCCGTCTTTCACAATATCTTTTCTGGCAGTGGCAACCCCTTCGCTGTCAAAATTAGAGCTGAGCAGACCTTCTTCTAAAAATGGATCATCTGCGATATTCAATGACGCTGCTGCAATGACTTCACCCGTTTTCCCTTTTAAAGCAGATTGCCCTTTTTGGGTGTTTTCCGCTGAGAAAATCGAGTTGTATGTCTGCAGCAGAGCGCTGGCAGCATCATTTCTCAAGAGCACAGGGTAGTTTTTGCTTTCAGCACTCCTTGCATTAAGCTGTGATAATGCTTCTTCTACTGCATGTTTGGCAATTTCCTCCGGATTCAAGATGGAAAAGTCTCTCGTAAACTTGGAGTATTCGCCATTTTTCACCTGGTCCCCCTGCTTTACGATGACTGATACATAAATGCCGGCATGATTGTTCTTTTCGCTGAGATTCAGGCCTTTGCTGTTGAGAAGAACCCTTTCCGTTTCACCGCTTCGCAGCATGAAATAATCTGTCCCGGTTACCCGCTCATCATATGCATAGATGTGCTTTTCTATTTCCTTGAGCAAATTAATTTTTTCATGAATCGTAACTTCAGCAAGACTGCTTGAATAGTAGCTTCCAGACTCATACTTATCGCTTCCGGCAAAGATTTCTTCCTGTACTTCATCCTCAATAAATTGAGAGTTTTCCTTCGCATTCTCGATCAGAAAAGACAGGGATTCCTCATCCAGTTTCTCCGTAAAAGCATAGCCCATCCTGCCTTCGTAAAGGCCTCGGAAGGAGGTTCCGAACACTTCGGAAGTGTCGTAGGAATCAATTACACCTTTGAAAAGCTCGCAGGCGAACTTTTCCTCTCTCTCATAATAAAGCTCCATATCTGTAAAACCATGCTGCCCGCCAAGCTGAAATAGCTTTTCCTTAAATTCCTGCAGGTTCATATTATTCGCCTCCCTTTGTTCCGCCAACAGTCATTTCGCTTACGCGGATCATCGGCTGGCCAACATTGACAGGAATGCTTCCGCTCTGTGAACCGCACATGCCAGCACCATGGTCCAGGTTATTTCCCACCATATCAACCAGCTGGAGTGTTTTCGGGCCATTCCCAATTAAAGTAGCACCTTTTAACGGCTTGCCGATTTTTCCGTCTTTTACGAGATACGCCTCCATGACAGCGAAATTGTAATCGCCCGTTGTGGTATTGACCTGCCCGCCGCCCATGTATTTGGTATATATTCCGTACTCAGTATTTGAGACGATTTCTTCCGGAGTGGACTTGCCGTTTGCAATGTACGTATTGGTCATTCTCGAAGTCGGTGCAAAACGGTAGGACTGCCGTCTTCCCGATCCTGTCGATGCCATGCCCATCCTGCGTCCGCCGAATTTATCAATCAAGTAACCTTTTAAAATTCCATTTTCAATCAGGACATTTTTACGCGCCTTTTCGCCTTCATCATCGATCGTAATCGATCCCCACTCATTGGCAAGCGTGCCGTCATCAATGTATGTAACAACATCCGAGGCCACTTTTTCGCCGATCCGGTTTGCAAAAACAGAGTTTTCCTTCGCTACAGATGTAGCTTCAAGGCCATGTCCGCATGCTTCGTGGAAAATAACACCGCCGAATTCATTATCGATGATCACAGGGAACTTCCCGCTTGGACAAGGGTCTGCCCCAAGCATCGTAACGGCGATGCGAGATGCTTCATTGGCGTAATGCTCCAAGTTCAGGTTTTCCATAAATTCAAAGCCTTTATGGGCTCCAGGTCCATAGAATCCAGGCTGCATTTGATTTCCTTCTGCCGCAATCGACTGAATAGCAAGGCGGCTTCGCACCCGTCGGTCTTCAACAAACTTACCCTCCGAATTGGCAATCAGCACATTCTGTTCTTCATCCAAATACCTGACCGTAACCTGCTGGATGCTGCTGTGATAGTTTTTCGCAATTTCGTATGCCTTTTTCATGACATCTACTTTGCGGAGCTTCTCCACTTCGCGCGGATTCAGAGATATAGGATGCCCTGCCGGAATAATTTCCTTTTGCAGCTGTGCGGGCTGAATGATTTTTTCTCCTCTGATCGCCTGGGCAGCATTGCCCGCAGCTTTCAGCAAACCTTCCTTTGATCCATCCGTTGTATAAGCATAAACGCTCTGAAGCCCCTTAAACACACGTATGCCGATCCCGTAATCCCTGCCTGATAAGCTGCTCTCGATTTTTCCGCTCTGGAGCGCAAGGCTATTGGTGAAACGATCCTCAACAAATACTTCGGCAAAATCCCCGCCAGTGGCCAGAGCTGCCGTAATAACATCATGAATGACTGATTGTGAAAACATAGTGACCCTCCTTCTATCTAACTTTTCAAACTATTCTAATCATACCGTACTGATCTTTATTTTAGTATGATTTTTTCCTTTTTTGACCAATAAAGAGGATGATTATGCCTCGGTCTGGAGACGTAAATGGGTGGGTTGCTTTTTTGTGGGGTGGGCCTATTTGCAGGTTTGGTTGGTCTATTTGCAAATTTACTCATCTATTTGCAGGTTTAGGGTTTCTATTTGCATTTTATCTATCTATTTGCAAGTTGGGCTGGTCTATTTGCAGGTTTGCTCATCTATTTGTAATTCCGGCTAGTCTAGTTGCAAATTTGCTCATCTATTTGCAGGTTCCGGGTTTCTATTTGCATTTACCTATCTATTTGCAGGTTTGGCTGGTCTATTTGCAGGCTTGTTCATCTATTTGTAATTTCGGCTGGTCTATTTGCAAGTCCCCCCTCATCTATCTGCAGATTAAAAAAACAGTATCCCTCCACACAAAAAAAGCGCCACATCAATGGCACTTTTTCACAACACCCCCGAAAACAGCCGGGCGAAGGATTCCTTCGATCTTTCCGCCGATCCCCGCTTATAATATTGGACAGGACTTAATTTCACACTTTCCTCCAGATCCTCTTCATAATGTGCGACAAGATCGCGGATGGAGCTTGTGCCGTATAAAAAGACATTTACTTCAAAGTTCAAGTGGAAGCTGCGCATATCCATGTTCGCCGTTCCAATGGAAGCGAGGATTCCGTCCACGATAATAATCTTCTGATGGAGAAAGCCTTTTTTATAAGAATAAATTTCGACGCCATATCGCAGAAGCTCCGCAAAGTAGGACCGGCTGGCGTATTGCGTCAGGAAGCTGTCATTGATCTCCGGAACAAGGATGCGCACTTCCACTCCTTTAGCCGCCGCCACCCTCAATGCCGTACGAATCGATTCATCAGGGACAAAATAAGGTGTGGCAATCCAAATGGATCTGGTCGCGCAGGATATCATTGAATAATAAAGATCACTCATAATTCCCTGCTGTGTGTCCGGACCGCTGGCCACCACCTGCACCGCACCATCAAGCACATCATCATCAATCGGATACTTTACATCCCGGTATTCCTCCAGCACATCTTCCTTGCTGACATATTCCCAATCCAGGAGAAAAACCGTATGCAATGTATACACTGCCTCCCCCTTAAGGAGCATATGAGTATCACGCCAGAATCCAATCTTTTCATTTTCGCCCAGATATTCAACTCCCACATTCAGTCCGCCCACAAAGCCGACTTTTCCATCTATAACAACAATTTTGCGATGGTTTCTGAAGTTGAATTTCTGATTAAAAAAACCGTACTTAAGCGGAGAAAATGGCTTTACCTTAATCCCTGCATCCTCCATGCACTGCAAATCCTCCAGTGTAATCCCCATGCTGCCTGCCGCATCAAAAATAAACAGCACTTCCACTCCCTGCCTGGCTTTGTCGATCAGGATATTGATGATTTCCTTGCCAAGCCTGTCAGACCGGAAAATATAATATTCCATATGGATAAACTCTTCTGCTTCACGCAGCTTTTTCTTGATTTCATTAAATGTCTCTTCCCCATTTTTAAGTATTTTCGCCCTTGAATTGGTGCTCAGAGGGGTCAATGCCACATTATTGGCGAATTTAGCAAAGCAGTGCTGGCTGTCCTGCAGAAATGATATATCAGGCGTGTCTTCCCTTTTCATCAGCCTTTTCCATTCATCCCTGTCGCGGCTTCTTTTGCTTTTAAATAAATAGCCTTTCAAATAAAGCTGCCCGGAGAACAAATAAATCAAATAACCGGCTACCGGAAAAAATACCAGCACATACATCCAAAGCAATGTCTGATTAGGGCTCCGATTCTCGAGCATCAAGGATATAGCGCTGATAAATATGACAGCCGCATAAAGCAGGGCTGCACCGATTTTAATGGGTGGGGCGGCATCCGTGAAAAATATCGTATACACAGATGCAATCAGGATAAATACAAATAAAGACTCCACTCTTCTTTTTTTCATAGGGGCCACTTCTCCTAAAAAAGGTTACAATATGTATGTTTTCCTTATACCCTTTTTGATGCGCTTTAGAAACCAGGCAACATTATCTTTTCCCATTTTCAGGATAAGAAAGCATGATCCGGAAAAAAAGAAGAGCCTTGCTGATATCGCAAAACTCCATAGCTATTGTCCCCCTCCGGTATAATGATTATCACCCATCGTATAATTCGAGCTCTCCCCCGGTTTTTCACTTGGGCTGATCCCTTTTTGCATTGTATTGTTTAACTTCTTCCTTCTGCGGTCAATGCAATAGGCGAAAACCAGAGTCGCAATAATTAAACCAAACAGCACTCCCATTCTGCTTCCCCCTTTATATATGTATATTCCATATGCGGAAACCATTGCTTACAATTCGGCCTAAAAAAAGAGAGCTATTCTTCATAGCTCCCTCTCAAAATTACTTCCTCATATTCTCCTGGTCCTTTAATCGGTTTTGCTGATCCGGCTTACGCTCCTGATCTTTTAATGACTGTTCTTGCTGCTGCCGGGAATCATGCCCTTTTACAATCTCTTTTAAGTCCTTGTTGTTATCCTGTGCCATACTGATCCCTCCTGTACTTTTTTATCCTGTTCCCTTATCAAAGCAAAGAAAAACAATTTTTGCTAAAGGATTTTGTAATGGTAAAGAGAATTTAAGGGTTAAGAAAAAATAAAGGAGTGACCCTGTTGGAAATCAGACTGCTGCGCCAGGATGATGGTGAAATGTACAAAGAGATTAGGTTAGAAGGATTAAAAAAGAACCCGGAAGCTTTTGGTTCAAGCTATGAAGAGGAAGCCAGCCGGCCTCCTGAAGTGTACGGAGAAAGATTTATGGCAGTAAACTCTTTTCACTACGGCGCATTTGAAAACGGAAAGCTTATAGGTGTTGTCAGTTTAGTAAGAGATACAGGGTTAAAAATGAAGCACCGCTCGAATATATATGCAATGTACGTGACAGAGTCCGCCCGAAAGAATGGTGTCGGCAAGAGCCTTGTCAGCAAGGCTGTAGAAAAGGCACGATCCTGGGACGGGGTTGAACAAATCCACTTGGCCGTCATGTCTGAAAATACTCCTGCTAAAAAGCTCTATGCTTCTTTCGGCTTTGAGGTTTACGGCAAGGAGAGGCATGCACTGAAGATAGATGGCAAGTACTATGATGAAGACCTGATGGCATTGTATTTTTAAAGGCAGCATCCTCTATGATGGCTGCCTTTTTATCATTGATAGTTATTCACTATTTCCTGTAATTTGAGGGCAAGGCCCATTTTCCCGTCCACCTTAAGACTGCCTGTCATAAATGCTATGGTTGTGTTTAAATCGCCTTTTAATAGCTTAGAAAAGTTTTTTTCTGACAATTTCAGTGTTACTTCTGATTGGTGTGGAGCACCCTCTTCCACTATGACTTTTCCATCCTTCAAGAAAATTTGAATAGGACCGCTTTCCTCCAGGTCCACTTGAAATACCCGATTTTTTTCATCTTTGATATGTACGGGATCAGCGTTTATTTTATCCGCCAGCTGATATAGTTCATTTTTTACCGTCATGGCATATTCCCCCTTCTATTATCCAAAATACCTTTTTGCCTGACCCGTTCTATTTCAACAAATATAGATGAATCCCTGCTAAAAAAATGAATTTGTATTCATTTTTCAACCAAAAGAATAGCACCTTATCAGCAAGGTGCTATTCTCATAAACTCTATTTTCTTTTCCCTTTCAAATCAACGCCAATGGCGGCTCCATTACGGCTTGAATCTGCTACACCTTTGAAAATACCTTTATCACGGTCAATCAAAATACTTTGGACGTTTCCAATTGTGGTCGCACTTGGACCAAAATTATGCCCCATTCCGTTTAGCCCATCAATAACTTCTGACGGAATGCCTTCTTCAAAGCGGTAGGAATTCAGGTTATTGGTATAGATCCGCGGTTCCTCAACTGCTGCTTTTAGCTCCATGTCATATTCGATGGCATAAAGGATTGTCTGCAGTACTGATGTAATAATCGTTGGGCCGCCTGGTGAACCAACAGTCAGAATAGGCTCTCCATCTTCAAAGACAATCGTCGGTGTCATCGAGCTTAGAGGCCGCTTATTCGGCTGGACTTCATTTGCCCCGCCTGGCACGGCATCAAAATCTGTCAGCTCATTATTCAGCATTAATCCGTAGCCTGGAACCATGATTCCTGTTCCGAATACCTGTTCAATCGTTGTCGTATAAGATACAACATTTCCCCATCTGTCCGTTACGGAAAAATGGGTAGTCTCACCGTATTGGCGGTCATTCGGCTGTTCAGCCGCTTCATAATTGGCTTCACTGTTCTCATATTTCCAAGGATCTCCCGCTTCAGGATTTTTGTTGGCTTTATCCAGGCTGATCAGTTCCTGGCGCTCCTTAATATAATCAGGGTGAAGGAGACCATTGACCGGGACATTTACAAACTCCGGATCCCCTGCATA
Organism: Cytobacillus firmus NBRC 15306; assembly: GCF_001591465.1. Lineage (GTDB taxonomy): Bacteria > Bacillota > Bacilli > Bacillales > Cytobacillaceae > Cytobacillus > Cytobacillus firmus. The sequence goes on along the minus strand of NZ_BCUY01000022.1, from coordinate 13,625 downwards.
TACTGCGCGGTCTGCATAAGCAAGATGCATGGTTTCAGCAAGCAGGTGATATTTTTCCCAGGATTTTAAATCATATTGTGATAGATTGAAATCATCCAGAATTTTCAGCATCTGCAGCAAAAATACTCCTCCAGAGCTTGGAGGCGGCATGCTCGCAATTTCATACCCCTGATAGTCTCCCCAAATAGGCTCGTCAATGGTTACATCATACTTTGCCAGATCTTCCGGTGTCATTGATCCTCCAAAATCCTGCACCACACCTGCAAGAGCGTCTGCTATTTTCCCGTTATAAAAAGCGTCAGTTCCGCCAGAACGAATCATTTTAAGCGTTTTGGCAAGATCCTTCTGTACTAAACGGTCCCCTTCTTCAAGAGGTTCACCCTTAGGCAAAAACACTTTGCCGGCAGCCGTTCTGTCAAGCTTATCCTGATTATCGGCGATCGCATCGGCTAATACAGAATCAATCGGAAAGCCTTTATCTGCCAGCTTAATCGCAGGACCGATCAGCTGCTGCATAGGGCGTGTTCCCCATTTTTCAAGAGCTGTTTCCAGCCCTTTCAATGTGCCCGGCACACCGACAGCCGTACCGCCAGTTGATCGCTCCGCAAATGGAATCGGCTTCCCGTTTTCATCCAGGAACATATCCGGCGCTGCACCAGCCGGAGCACGTTCACGGCTGTTTATGATGGTGGTTTCTTTCGTTTTGCCATCATAGACCATCATGAAGCCCCCGCCGCCAATTCCGGACATCATCGGTTCCACCACATTGAGGGCAAACTGGACTGCGACAGCCGCATCGATGGCATTACCGCCCTTTTTCAAAACATCTGCCCCAATTTTTGACGCAAGCGGATGGGCCGAAGCCACCATTCCATCCTTGCCGACATCAACCTGGCTATAACCGCCATAACCATCATCGTGCTTCGGCTTTTTCGCCTGCCCGGTTAAAGGCATGGTTCCGGCAACCAGTAAAATACTTAAAAGCATTAGAATACTAGCTTTCAAAACTCTTCTCATAATTTTCCTCCTTCTGTTAGGTTCTACACGTCTAACTTAAGAGGAAGGAAAAGGATAATCAAGGAATAAGAGTTAATATTCTGAAAGTTAAATCTATATTACTAGACAGTGATGTGTAAAAAGGTTCAATTATTCTTACAGATGGGAAAAAATGAGGAGGAAGTTTTTGACAGGGTGAAACAGTGTCAGGTGCTCTTGACCCTCATCAAAAAAACGGCTCCTCATTCCGGATGTCTGTTATTGGCTTTGTTATTTACCAGGGCAGACTTGTACCATATGTCTTTGCTCTGGCTTCGCTGTCCTTTCTCCGCTTTTTGCGGAATTCCGCCCGTTCTTTTGCTGTTTCATATAAGCTCTTTTCTTCTTCTGTCTCAGGAACGACTGCCGGCACCGGAGCAGGCTTTCCATTCTCGTCAACCGCAACCATTGTTAGAAAGGACATCGCACACACATTTCGATTGCCTGTCAGCAGGTCTTCTGCAATTACTTTTACAAATATCTCCATAGATGTCCGGCCTGTATAGGTCACAAAAGCCTCCAGGCAGACTGAATTGCCTTCATAAACGGGATGAAGAAAGTCAACAGAGTCTGTAGATGCGGTTACGACATTTCTCCTTCCATGCCTCATCGCCGCGATGGCTGCGACATCATCAATGTAAGCCATTAGCTTGCCGCCGAATAATGTTCCATATGTATTCGTGTCCGGCGGAAGCACGATGCTTGTTTTAACCGTAAAAGATTCTCTGCATGTTTTTGTTTCGTTCATGTTGTTGCCTCCTGTTTTAATAAAGCATATCAAATGCTGATGGCTAATAAAAATAATTTGGATAGATATAAAAAATGTTGCCAAAAATATCCCCTACCAGGTCCTCGACAGTGTGCTGAGAAAATCTGCAGATACCAATGAACAGAAGCTTTTCAATATTTTTTACCGTTATATTCAATTTGGCCTGACCCATCAAAAACATTATGAGCTGATGTTCTTTATTTAAAGAATGAATTCTTCTTTTTTCCCCTCAGGATATCACCCATCCAGCCTTTTTTCACGAGCATGATATAGAGGGCCACAGTAGTAGCAATGATAATAATAATTGAGAACAAATAGCCGTACTTCCATTCCAGTTCGGGCATGACTTTGAAGTTCATTCCCCAGAGCGCTCCCCAGGTTGCGATCGGAGTCATGAGAGTGGTTATAACCGTGAGCGTCTTCACGATTTCATTTCCTCTATGCATGGATACCATTTCTTCAAAATTCACAAGATCATCAATTTCCTGCTGAAACTCACGCACAAGCGTATAGCCTCTTTCAATTCTCTTGCAGGTTCTTTTAAATTCAGTTCCTTCTGTAACACCTTCACCAAAGGTTTCTTCCACACCAAGTCTGATTTCCTTAACAGGAATCATGATATTTTTCCATACAAGAATCTGGTGTCGGAGCTCATATATTTCTTCCAGGCGATTAATATTATTTTTATCTTTTATTTTCCATAACAGATCATTTAAACGTACTTCAAACTTATCAATCTTCTTGATATTATCACTTAGAATCTCGCCTAAAATCACAAAAAATCCATCAATAGCATTATTCGTATAATCCATTTTTTTTAAAAGCAGTGATTCATCAGACTGAATGACATTCGAATCAAAGTCCACAGTTAGGAGAAAATCCCTTGTCAGAAAATAGTGGAACAAACTATTTTCATGCTGCTCTTTTGTTGTCTGCTGGTAAATGAGAGAGCCGCTAAGAATTTCCTTATTGCGAACGGAAGTATCTATTTCCATTACATTTGTTTTGTTCTCAGAAGTATTTTTGGCCCATGCCTGCAGAGCTTCTTTATAGTCGCCAGCGTCATTAAAGTCAATTTCATCTAAATGATCGTAACGGTGCCATGTCCAGTTATCTTCACTATATTCTTTTTCCATCCCCATTTTCCTCCTATAATTCTATCCTTTCTACTAAGTACATATTTCCCCTGTCAGGACCTGAATAAAACCATTCACAATGAGTAATTATTTCTAGTGCTGGAAACAATCTTATTAAGACTAAATGTTTGCACTTCATTATGCCGGGTAAATATACACCAAGAAATACAAATCCAATTACTGAAGGAGGAGCTAACCATGAATTCTCGTCCGTTAAACCCATATCTATTAGCCGGTGTTGGCATTACAAGTATTTTATTATTAGCAAGCAAAAACAATCGAAATAAAGTTCAGTCACTTGCAGTTAAAATGAAAGGCATGCTGCCTGACCGTTTTTTAAACGATACAGTGCCAACAGAAAAACTGGGTCATCCGGACCCTCATAATATTGAAGATAATAAAATGGTTGATGAAGGTGCCATGTATTCAGTAAATTACTATAATGAAACTGTTCAGCAATGACCTAAGGACTGGCTCCTTAGGTTTTTTATTTAAATCTGAATTTTCGGAGGAAGAAAGATGGGTGTTCTTTTCATCCTGATTTATTTGGGAATCGTTTTGGCCGTTATCGAAATTCATACCCTTATCTTCACTTATACTGGGCTTGATAAGCATATTGCCAGATTTCAGGTGATCAGCATGCTTACAGGCACCGGCTTTACAACCGGGGAATCGGAACTCATCATTGACCATCCGATCCGCAGAAGGTTCGGAGCTTTTTTAATTTTATTTGGTGCCTTTTCATTGGCAGTTATCATTTCGGCAATCAGCAGCATTCTGTCAGATGAATTTTTCACTGCCAAGATCTCGATCGTGGCAGCAGTCCTGCTCGTGGTTATTATTACCTTAAAGATGCCAAAAGTGCGGCATTATCTTTCGGAGAAGCTGGAGCATGAGCTCGAAGAACATTACGATTTTCGTGATCTCCCCATCAGAGAAGCTCTTCTCACGGAGGATAATGATCATGTATTGGACTATTTCATTGACGAAAAATGTGAATTTAATGGTAAAGAGCTGGGGGATATTATCGGGGAGGATGAGGATATTAATGTGCTATTTATCCAGAGAGGCGATGTAAAAATCAGAAAAGATCGGCTTGTTACGGAACTGCAGGAAGGCGACCATATTAGAGAAGAACAAACAATTGAGGATAAGTTTGGCCCTAATGAGGATAACGAAGATTAAAGCACCTCCATAGTGGAGATGCTTTTTTCGCGGCTTCAGTTAAATTGCTTAACTGGCGATAGATAGAGTGTCAGGCCAATCTTTTTGCATACTGTTACATAATGCATCATCGCCAGAAGAACAGCTCCCATATTCATGCCCATTATAATCCCGTCCATCTGCAGGCTGTGCATCGAGCCAAGCACAAACATGGCTGTGAATGAAACAACCGTTGACCAGACGGAATGATAGAACGCATCCTTCATCAGCCCCAGGCCGATTAAATAGGCCTGCATCGGGATTATGAAAAAGTGGAGCAGAAAGAATGGCCACAGCAGCTGTAAATACACGGCTGCATCTGTCGAGTGAAAAAACATCTCCGTCAGCGGCTGTGCAAAGAAATAGAAAAAAACAACCGATGGGATCCCGTATAAAAAGGTGACAAAGAACACCTGCTGAAGTAGTCTCCGAAGCTCCCCCAGATTATGATCAGCATACTCTTTGGAGACTGTCGGAATCAGCATGATTAAAAAGGAATGGGCTATAAAGGATGGAAAAAAACCAATCGTCATGGCAACACCGGCGAGCATTCCAAAGTGTGCTGTTGCAATTTCGCCCGGAACGCCTGCTTTTAAGAGCGCAGCCTTGATCAAAAACGGCTGAACAGCATGTGTCAGGGCATGAAAGACCCTTAAAGCCGTTGTCGGAACAGACACAGAGATTAGGTTCTGCCTCACACTTTTTCCGCTGACAAAATCAGATGGTTCTTTCTTAATCCGCTGATACTGAATAATAAACATATTCAGCAAGTATAGAAAAACAACAATCTCACTTCCTACAAACGTACAAAAAGCAATAAAGACCGCTGTATTGACATCAAATTGAAAGGCCTGATAAAGCACCACGAGCAGCAGGAGCTGAACGGATTTGCGCAGAAAATTGGATGCTGCAATTTTTCCCATTTGATGCTTGCCCATGAAGAATCCTCTGGCAATCGAGGAAAAGGACACGATGGGGATAAAGCCGATCACAACCCATCTCAAGAGCGGGTGGTACTCATCAAAGACACTGATAAACGGAATTATAATCGCGGCAGCCGGCACCAAAACGGCTGTAAAGATAATGGTCAGCTTGATGACATGATGAAGCATGCTTAGATGATACCTTTTATCTTTTTCGGCAATGAATTTAGAAATAGAGATCGGAAGCTCAAAACTGGCCAGCAGCACGATCAGAAATATGGTCGGCAAAATCGACATGTACATGCCGAGTCCCCTCTCCCCCAGTTCCCGGGCGAGCACCATATTCACCACAAACTCTATACATTCGCTTGCAAAAGCCGCCAATGCAAGCAATATAACTCCTTTGAAGAATTTACTCATTGCGCCTCTCCTTATATAATGCAGATTCTATATAAGATATGAGACATGTCCCGATAATATATTGCCCTTTTGGAACTTTTAAGAAAATTAATATAACGAAAAGGAGGGCTGGCAATATGCCGCCCCCCTCTCAGTTAAAATACAAAAACATGTGCAATCAGTACAATAACAGGTAAAGTAATAATCGTTCTTTGGATAAAAATAACGAATAAATCCATAAAGCTCAGCGGAATGTTTGAACGCAGGATCAGAATCCCGATTTCAGACATGTATACTAATTGTGTTAATGACAGGCCTGCCACAACGAATCTTGTCAGCTCGCTCTCAATTCCGCTTCCGATAACAGCTGGAAGGAACATATCAGCAAAGCCGACAAGCATAGTCTGTGCTGCTGCTCCTGCTTCCGGCAATTGCATAAACTCCAAAACCGGAATGAGCGGGTAAGAAATAAACTTAAATGCAGGCGTGTATTCCGCAATGATCAAGGCTGCTGCTCCCAGGCTCATCACAAGCGGTATCAGGCCCATCCAAATATCCAAAACAGTTTCAATGCCATTGGTTAACAGCTTTTTGGGACCCGGAGCATTCCTTGCTTTATCAATTGCCTGCTCCCATCCCCATTTCAATTTCGAAACCCCTTCCGGAATGGTTTCATCTATCTGCTGTCCTACTGGCTCATAATAGGTATCCGGCTTCCGCGATAAAGGCGGAATTCTTGGCATAATCAATGCTGCCACGACACAGGCGGCAGAAACGGTTAAGTAAAAAGGGATGAATAAATGGCCAAGGCCAACCACATTCGCTACGACAAGGCTGAAAGCCACAGATGCAATTGAGAAGGTTGTGGCAATCACCGCTGCTTCTCTTTTTGTGTAAAAACCTTCATCATATTGCTTAGTTGTTACCAATACACCAACTGTTCCGGCACCCATCCAGGACGCAAGGCAATCGATGGAAGACCGGCCGGGCAGTGTGAAAAGTGGCCTCATAAATTTCTGGACAAGCGCCCCTATGAACTCCATTAAACCAAACTCTACTAAAAGCGGCAGAAGAATACCGGCAAACAGGAACCACGTAAGCAAAACGGGAGCCAGGTCGTAGAGAACCACTCCGCCTGTATTCCGCGACCAGATAAATTCAGGCCCGATTTCAAAGAAAGTCATGATTCCCACTGCGAATCCGAGGACTCTCATGGTCAACCCAAATTTGCCGGTATCAAATAAACCCTTTAAAAACTTATTATCCAGTATAAATGCCGGCTTAGCTGTTTTAGCCAGGATGGAAAGAAAAACAGATAATCCTAAAATAAAAATGATAATGGCAGGCATCTGCTCACTGAACGCTTTGCCTAAAAGAGAGGCTAAAATACCAACACCAATCGTTACGTCACCTTGAAATTTAACAGGAACCAGGAATAGGAGCGACCCAATTAAAGATGGAATAATAAATTTCCAATACTCTCCTGTGACGGCTTGCGGCTTAACCCTTGTCTCAGCTTTCATGCTCTTACCTCCTTATGATTTGGAAACAACTGCTTCATGTTCCATAAGTGCTTCTTCCAATACTCTCAGACCCTGATCAATTTGCTCCTTTGTTACAACAAGCGGAGGAATCATCCGAATCACTTCCCCTGAATTTCCGCATAGATAAAAGAGGACTCCCTTATCAAGAGAAGAATTCAGGATATCCATTACCGCGTTTCCATCCGGTTTTCCGGTTTGCGGGTCGATAATTTCAATGCCGATCATCAGCCCCAGACCTCGGACACTGCCAATTGCAGGATGCTCGGCTTTCAAAGCCTGTAATTTCTTTAATGCATACTCTCCCATATGCTTAGCATTTTCCAAAAGATTCTCTGTTTTTAGGACTTCCAGAGACGCCAATGCTGCAGAGCAGGCAATCGGATTTCCGCCGAAGGTTGTGCCGTGGGCACCCAGCGGCCATTTTCCCATCAGTTCCTTTGAAGCTGCTGTTGCGCTTAACGGCAGTCCTGCCGCGATTCCTTTTGCAATTGCCATGATATCCGGCACCACATCAAAAGCCTGAGCGGCAAACCATTCCCCAGTACGCCCAAAGCCGGTTTGCACTTCATCAAATATCAGCAGGATTCCATGCCGGTCACAGATTTCCCTGATCTTCTGCAGCCATGTCTTCGGAGGAATGATATAGCCGCCTTCCCCAAGAACCGGTTCAATGATCATGCAGGCAACCTCTTCCGGCTCTACCTGATGCTTGAAGAGTGTTTCAGCATCCTTTTCCAGTTTTCTTGAAAAGTACTCCTCAGGATCTTCACCAAATGGACAGTCCCGCTCATCCGCATATGGAAGCTGATACGTCAGCCAGGACGGCTGCTGAAACTTGCGGTATTTGCTCTTGGATGTGGATACACTCAGCGCTCCCATCGACCTTCCATGGAAACAGCCTGTGAAGGAAACGACATAGGGCCTCCGCGTGACATACTTTGCAAGCTTAATAGCTCCTTCGATTGCCTCAGTCCCGCTGTTCGCAAAGAAAAAACAATCCAGATTTCCCGGTGTAATTTTCCCAAGCTCATCTGCGAGCCGCAAAATCGATTCATAGATGATTACGCCTGACGGGCCGTGCACCAGATGGTCTGCACTGTCTTTAATGGCCTGTACAACCTTCGGGTGGCGATGTCCGACATTTTCCACTGCTATGCCTGATGTAAAATCCAAATACTCTTTTCCGTCGACACCATAGTAATAGCAGCCTTCCGCTTTGACTACCGGCAAATTCGGATGATCCTTTGCTATGCTTGGCGCCAATAAGTTTGAAATGTTTCCGACAAGATGACTCCAATTTTCTCCGTTCATACTTTTCCCTCCTGAATCCTGCATAGTTGTAATGGTTATGTTTTCTCTGCTATTCTTTAATGCAATATTCATGCCAAAGTATGTATTAACAATCATATTTTTTTAATTTTCTTACTACTGAAGGCTGACTGATTCCCAGGACACCCGCTATTTCAGTAGTGGTCCGGTAACGTTTCCTTGCATTGATTAATACTTTTTTCTCTACATCTTCCAATATAGCGGGAAGAGTTTGTCCCTCATAATCTATAAAACCCTCTTTTTTTCCTTGCATATGGTATTCATAAGGCAGGTCATCTTTCGTGATCATCAGGCTGGTGCTTGTCACGATAAGCCGCTCCATCAGGTTTTCAAGCTCTCTTACGTTTCCCTTCCACTCAAGCTGCAACAGGTGATCGACCAGAGTTTTGTCCAGGTGCCTTTCCCGATTATGCCGCTTGGAGATAGCGTGGAGAAAATAATGAATGAGCGCAAATAAATCCTCTTTCCTCTCCCTGAGCGGCGGAATCTTTAAGGGCACCACATTCAGCCGGAAGAATAAGTCCTGTCTGAAGTCCTTGGATTCCACTGCTTTTTCAAGATCCTTATTCGTAGCTGCCAGAAGCCGAAAGTCTGCATGAACAGGCTTTGTCCCTCCTACTCTATAAAACTGCTTGTCTTGTATGAATTTCAGCAGCTTTGCCTGCAGATGGGCTGAGAGTTCGCCAATTTCATCAAGAAATAGTGTGCCTCCTTTTGCCATTTCAGCAAATCCCATTTTGCCCTTATTCTTTGCCCCTGTAAAAGCACCGCCTTCATACCCGAAAAACTCCGCTTCAAAGATGGATTCCGGAATGGCACTGCAGTTTACTTCAATGAATGGCCCGACTTTTCGCGTACTGTTTTGATGAATCCATTTGGCGAGAGCCGATTTTCCGACACCTGATTCTCCCAGAAGCAGGACTGTGACATCTACATCCCTGATTCTTCTAATGGTTTCGGCTATCTTTCTCATCGCCGGACTGTCAGCTACCATGCCATCCATTTTGATGCTCTTATTGCGCAGGAGATCCAGTTCGCTCTTCACCCTGGCCATTTCCTCCTCAACACTGTTAAGGTATTCTTTTATAACAAGAAGCTCTGAAACATCGTAGGAATAGCTGACAATATGATCAATTTTCCCAGTTTCATTGAATACTGGAATACCAGTAACCAGGATCTTTTTGCCTGAGCCGGCTTTTTGCACCAGAATGACTTTTTTCTTTTTCTGTAATACTTCAGGAGTAATCGCAGGCTTAAACACTCCTCTTCTTTCCAGTTCATATACAGATTCACCAAGCAGCGTATCCGGTTCTATGCCATAATGCACACCGCTGCCTTTACTGACCTTTATAATTATGCCGTCTGCATTGGTGACCATAATATCTTCTTCCATTGAAGAAATGACTTCTCTGTCATTATTCCAGTCCATGAAAAAGCTGTTCATTAGTCCCTCCGAAAAAATTATTCAATATTGAATAGCGTTTTTTCTTTTGAAAGATCTTATTATTAAAAGAAAATCTCGTGAAATTATTCAGACTTAAATAATTATTCAATTTTGTATATTACTATACAGGAAATAGATGCAAACTGAAAGGTTTTTTTAAAATAATTTTATATTAATACAATAAAATGCATAAAAAGAGGCTAACCCATTTGTTAGCCTTCCCTCGCTTTTATAAAATAGCATCCAGTTTCCCGTATAGCTCTTCCCTCTGCTTTTCAAGTTCTTCTTTTTCTTGAAACATTATTTCCATGTCTGAATCTGGTCTGTTTCAAGAATACCAAGAGTTACATCACTAATATCAGGGTCATCAAGCAGCTGATTTCTTACACCAATTTTTATATCATCCGCATCGGCAAGCGTGAGGCCTTCGACCAGTTCAATGTATCCTTCCACATGATATCTTCTTCCCTCCTGGATCAGCCGCAGCTGTTTAATATCCACAACCTGGGGATCACCAAGAATAATTTGGGCGATACGGTCTTCAATATCCTTTGGTGCTGCTACTCCTATCAGGCCTAACGTATTTTCAAATCCGATTTTCACAGCGATGCCCACCAGAAGCAGCCCAATTAAAATCGTCCCCACTCCATCCAGGAAGTAAAGTCCTGTAAAATGAGCGATTAGAATCGAAACAAGGGCAAGCAGCGCACCAAATGTCGCAATAATATCTTCATAAAAAACCAGTCGTGTTGGTGGAGAGGCAAGCCTGACATTTTTAAAGGCAACCGGCACAATGCCAAATCCTTTGGCAGGATTCCTCGTTTCATGGCCGATTTCCTTCATGGCTTTTAATAAAATAAATCCATCCACAGCGACGGCAAGTATCATTACTCCCACATTGAGCCAGAGGTCGGTTGATTCCTTTGGATGCTGAATCAATTCCCAGCCTTTATGTATCGTTTCATAGGCCATAATGGAAATGACGATAACAGCAATTAATACAAACAGGTTAATCACCCTGCCAAATCCTGTTGGGAATCTCTTGGTTGGGGCCTTTTCCGCAAGCGCACTGCCAAAGAACACAAACCCCTGGTTCAGTGCATCTGCAAGTGAATGAAGGGTCGTGGCAAGCATGGCCCCGCTCCCGCTTGCAAAAGCCGCCAGCCCTTTAGCAATTGCGAGTGCCGTATTTCCGATTGCTGCCATTCCCGATGATTAGTTTCCTTTTTTCAATAAAGCAATCACAGACATTACATCACCGCCAAATATTTTTGTTTGGTTTTATTGTTACCCTCATCAGCAGATTCTGAATCATTTTTGGCAAAAATAAAAAGAGCTAATATCATGATTAGCTCTCCAAAGACATTATTTAACCAGAGAGTGCTTAAAGGCATATATGACCGCCTGGGTCCTGTCCTGCACCTGCAGTTTGCTTAGAATATTGCTCACATGTGTTTTGACTGTTTTTAAGGCAATGAAAAGCTCGTCGGCGATTTCCTGATTCGTTTTGCCTTCTGTCATTAAAAGGAGGATTTCCATCTCGCGGCTTGTCAGCTCTTCATGGGGCAGCAGCTGATTTTTCTGCCTCATTTTCACCATCATTTTGCCTGTTACTTCCGGTTCAAGCACAGACTGTCCATGATAGGTCGAGCGGACTGCCTCAGCAATTTCACTGGCTTTGGAGGTTTTCAGCATATAGCTTGTCGCCCCTGCTTCCAAAGCCGGATACACTTTTTCATCATCCAGGAAGCTTGTCACAATGATGATCTTAGCTTCCGGCCATTGTTCGATGATTCTTCTGGTCGCCTCGATTCCGTCCATTTCCTTCATGACTAGATCCATCAGAATGATATCCGGCCGCAATTCAAGTGCCATATCAATCGCTGTTTTCCCGTTATCCGCTTCTCCTATAACCTCAATATCCGGCTGTGCCGTCAAATAAGAAGACACTCCAATCCGAACCATTTCATGATCGTCCACAAAAAGTACTTTAATCATTGGCCTCATCCTCAAAATTTAGTCTTGCCTAAGCAGACATTATTTACATAATCGGAACCTTTACTTCAAGACGGGTTCCTTTATTTTTCACACTGATGATTTTCATGCTGCCGCCAACTTCCGCTACACGTTCATACATATTCTGCAGACCATAGGAGCCTGCCTTTGTTTCCTCTACATCAAACCCGACTCCATCATCAGCCACCCGGAGAATGGCATAATCATCTCTTTGAATCAGGAGCACTTCAAGATTTTCCGATTTGGAATGGCGGAGTGTATTGGACACTGCCTCCTGAAGGATACGGAATAAATGGTCTTCCACCCCTTTATCAAGCGGAAAAGTCTCCACCTTCCATTCAATCTCCATGGAAACTTTCTGAAGCAATTCGACCAAAAGCTCTTCAATTCCTTCCTGAAGGCTTTTACCCTTAAGTGCAGCCGGACGAAGGTGTAAGAGCAGGGCACGCATTTCGAGCTGTGACTGATGGATCATTTCTTCCACCATTTTCAGCTGTTTTGCCTGCCTGTCTTCCGGATGCTGCTGGGTTTCAGTGATGGCGGACATCATCATGGACGCTGCAAACAGCTGCTGGCTGACTGAGTCGTGAAGCTCACGGGCAAGCCTGTTCCGTTCCTGGGAAACGATTTCCTGCATCCTGCTTTCGATATCTTCCGCTTTTTCATTTGCCAGTTTTTGAGAGATCTTCGCCTGTTCTGCCATATTCTTTTGAATCTTCTCGGCCCTGACTGCTATGGACTGCAATTCTTTACCCGTTTCCGGCACATCCAATTGCCTGCCTTCTTCGACCTGGTGGAGCATAGTGTCTACTGCAAAAAGCTGCCTGCGCCAGTAAAGGCCTGACAGCAAACCGCTGATCAGGCCTATAACCAGGCTTATGCTCGGCACAAATAAGATAAATGGAATATCAAGTATTTCCGTTTCCCAAAGATCCCGCCAGCCGGGAATGGGAAACATCGTAAAAAAAGAGGCTGTCAGGACAGCAAGAATGAGGAGAGACATGCCCGCTCCCCATGCAATTTGCCGCTGAATGATATTCATGCGCGCTTCACCTCGATATCCCCAACTGCGAAAGAAGTGAAAATTTTAACGCGCTGTCCTGATTGATCATAGCCAGGCGTCTGAAGATGAAGGTGCTGATTAAACATCTTTGATTCTTCGTAATCGAATATCCGTGCCTTTCCGGCTATGGCCGAATGACTGACACTAACCTCCACGTCATAAGGAACAAGCACCTGCACATTACCGATGAAGTTCCGGATGAAAATGACGGTTTCTCCCTTTGGAATAACTGTATAGCTTAAGTCGATGACCGTATCACCTATGCCGGTCTGGATATTGATATCATTCCATTCATACACCTTCTCAGGCGTTTTTTGCTGGCCGACAAATATATTGGAAAAAAGAGGATTCTTTTTTATGACTGTTTCTTTCTGGAGATTTACTGCCGGTTCCTTTAACTCCGGCTGAATCCGTTTAGGGTCTTTTTTGGACTGCCCAAACTGAATCAGCAGGTGAACCAGAATCGCCAGCAGGAAAAATTTCAGCGTCATCATGCTGAAAATATTGATGAGCAGAAAAATTAATCCAAACCAGAAAAGCCATTTACCGGAGCTCTTAGGCATCCACTTTCTTCCGATATATACCATTCCAATTGGCACAAGAAGAGAGAACACCACGCCGCTGTTAAAAAAGGCTATTTCCACAAAGAGAAAGACAATGCCCAATATGATGATCCAGCTCATATAATCGCTTTTGTTGTTTGTGTTCATTAGGCATTCTCCCTTCTAATATTGGAATGATAAGAAATGCGGAAGCGCCTTGTA